>CAZUGG010000206.1:0-10637 GCA_964619905.1 uncultured Dehalococcoidia bacterium | reverse complement strand
ATTTTCGGAACAATAGCGGAGTTTATCGGTCTCCGCTGGGCCATTTGCTTAGCCGGCTTCTGCCTACTCGTGACAATCTCATACCTTGGGGGTGTGAGAAGTGAGCTGCGCGGCCTCCGATAGTCAGTAGGTTATCTTCGCATAACCCATGCCACGGCTTCACGAACCACACCACACCTTAGTACCTAGCGCGCGAACGCCCAGACTATCCTAGAGCGCTTAGGTACCATTAAAAACGGACGTTACGTAATTCGCTTGTAGGGGATCATGCACCACAGCCGAAGCGAGCTTGGTGCCCTACTCAGCGTTGACGGAAATGGTCCAGTCGACTGTCCTGCATCGTCATTGGGATTCTCGTACACGACTACGTACTTAGGCTGCCAAGGCTTCGGGTTATGTGCCACGTACCGAGCGCATCCCGAGTGCCTACGATGGGCCATCACTTCTTGCACATGGACTTCGTCGTACCACTTGTTAAACCCAGTTTCTTCGTTAGGATCGGTACAGTCCGCTGCTACCAACATGATGCTGCCCGCACGGGGGCGATTCGCTTCCCCGAATTCTGAGAGCTTGGCGTAGGTGGCATTCAGGGCCCGTATCGACGGCGGCCTCGGGGCGGCGGTGTGGGCGGCGAGCGCCTTGCCCATCTCCTTTTGTGCCTGATCGGCATCTGTCCTGGGCGTCTGGTACAGCGACAGGTAGCGCGTCTCCGCTGGCGCTTCAGCCGATGCGATCGTTTCAAATCGATCCGCAGTGGTGAAGATCTTCGTGCCTAGGATCGCGGGTCGATGTTCGGTGTCTTGCCACTGATGCCATTCATTGACCTGGTCAGGTATGGCCGGGGAGTTCATCACAACCAACAAGCCTTCGTGCTTAGTTCCGTCCACGAATCCCTCCTGATATGTACTAGAGCGACGCTCAATGCAGCCGCCGAGTATGGCAGCCACCCAGATTATGTCAATACAAGTGGGACAACTTCCACCGCGCCATTGTGCCCTTATTTGTTGACCCTAATAAGAGAATCGTAGCCGACGTGACCATCGGGATCTATAAGCCTAGTCACTCACTCATCACTCCTTCACAGGTCTGCGCGCCTTGCCGCAATGCCCACTCCCCGGTGAGCGCCACCGCTCATGACGTCAGCCGCCTCCAATTCTCTTTCCCAATGAGAATGCGATCGAGGTCAGGCAAAGGGATATCCCAGAAGCCCTGAACCGCAGATTTGGGATCGACAAACGGTGACCCGGTAGCGAACAGGACGCGCTCGGCTCCGATGCGCGAGATTAATGCGGCAAGTTCCTTTGACGACTTCTTGTGTGGGGCCCCTTGAGACAACGAGAGCGCTAGATCCACGCACACGTCGGGAAGCCGACCAATCGCTTCCAGCAAATCTCGTTCCCCATTGTCAGCCAGTTCGGGAACCCACCCCAGGGCCGCAAAGATCACTCTACAACGAGGGAAGTCACGTATTGTCCACCCGAATTGTATGGCGCGACCCAACGTCGAGTCGCCGGTTGCCTCATATACAGGCGGTGCGCAGAGGATTGGAGCGCCAACGTCCTGGCAATAGTCAAATAGAGCTTGATATCCCCTATCCTTTCCATCGATCCCTGAATTCGTCGGCGAAATGAAAATCCCACTGGCGCCCGTTCGAAGCCGGGCCTCGGCCTCTTCGAGCATTTCACGCTCTGTCATTCTGGAAGGATCAACTCCGCACAATAACGATAGTCCATCACGCTCATTCACTTCGGCCAAGTTAATCAGGTTGAACTCGACCACTTTTTCGACATACGAAACGACGATCTCTTCTTCCCTAGCGATGGGGTTTTCCTCAGCCTCCCCGATGGCAGCGATACGCGACTGGAAGGGTGCCCAGGGGACATGACTCACCACGTTGGTACATGCGATGTCCGAGCCATCGCGCTCGTTTAACAAGAGGTCGAGGATCGAATCGCCATTCTCAACTTCATCAGCATCCTTCAAAAGTCCGCTGAAAGCAGCAATCGCCTGCTCGGAAGTCGCATAGCAGTAGGCGTGCGCGTCAGTAAGGTCAAGGTCCGACATGAGATGGAAGCAACACCCCCACGGCGTATAGGATATGCGGTCGGGACGGCCACGCATAGACAAAGATGGGCCCGTGCTATACTCCCGCCGCTCCTGGTGCCAGGCGGCGGCGGATGGGTAACGCGATGCGCGAATATCAGGTCATTTCAGCCGACTCCCACGTGGTGGAGCCACCGGACTTGTGGAAGACCTGGCTGGATTCTAAATACCAGGACAACGCACCCAAACTCGTGAAAGATCCCGATGGGGGAGATGCCTGGCTCTACGACGCCAAAGGCAAGCCCGAGCCACTTGGGCTGGTCACTGTTGTTGGACGCAAGTTCGAGGAATTTGGGTGGACAGGGGTGCGCTACGGTCAGGAGATTCATCCATCGTGCTATGAAGGCCCGTCAAGATTGCAAATCCTCGATCAGGATGGGGTAGATGCTGAACTCCTTTACCCCCCCATGAGGGCCATCGCTACCTTCATGGGCTATGCGGACAAAGACCTCCAACTAGCTGGCATTCGTGCTTATAACCGATGGGTCCAGCAGGGTTTCTGTTCGGCCGATCCGTCCCGTCTCTTCCCCATCGCGGCGATCCCCAACGTAGGAATTGAGGCTTCGGTTTCCGAGCTCCATTCCCTAAGACGTGCTGGCTTCCCAGGAGTCATGCTCAAGGCATGGCCTTCTGGTGGAGAAACCCTGGGCGAAGCAGACGATCCTTTCTGGGCCGCGGCCGTAGAAACTCAGACACCAGTCAGCTTGCACGTTTGGCTCGCTAGCCAGCTCGATAAGAAACGCCCCTTCGCGCAGGGAGTAAACGCCGCCGTTGGCGCCACGAACTACAAGTACACGATGGAACTGATGACCGAGATGATCTTCACAGGAGTATTCGACCGATTCCCAAATCTCCAAATCGTTGCTGCAGAATGTGGTGCGGGCTGGATACCATATTTCATGTATGAACTCGACGACCGCTACTGGCGAAACCGCACTTGGTCAGCGCTAACACTCAAGAAGTTACCCAGTCAGTATTTCTCTGCCAACTGGACTGTCACCTTCATCCAGGACCGGATGGCCATCGAGAGCCGTTACGCCATAGGCATTGACAACATGTGCTGGTCGACCGACTTCCCACACCATCCCAACGACTGGCCCTACTCTAGGAAAGTCATCGAGAACCACTTCGTGAACGTCCCAGCGGCGGAAAAGCAACGGATAGTGTGCGGCAACGCCGCTGACCTCTATGGGCTATAGGCGGATCTTGGGTATTCTCGATGGCAAGCGCGCGCTCATTACAGGCGCAGGCCAAGGGCTAGGCCATTCCTACGCTATCTTCATGGCTCGCGAAGGGGCCAGCATCGTTGCAAACGACATTGACGGCCCTGCTGCTGCCCAAACTGTGCGAGAAATTGAAACTGCTGGTGGCAAGGCCATCCCTCACACCGGGAACATAGGCCACTGGGATACCGCTAAGGAAGCTGTTCAACTGTCCATCTCAACCTTCGGCAGCATCGACGTCGTCGTTAACAACGCCGGTATCACACACGAGGCGGAACTAAAGGACGAGACCGAAGAACATCTAGACTCGATCCTCGAAACCAACCTCAAAGGCACTTTCGCTGTTGCTTATCACGCCGTCCACCAAATGATGACTCAAGGGAGCGGTAGCATCGTCAACGTGACCTCCGGCGCGCAAGCTGGTCACTCAGGCCGCTCCGCTTATAGTGCCTCAAAGGGGGCGGTCGCCGGATTCACATTTGCCTGGGCCCAAGAACTCGCACCCCACGGAATTCGAGTGAATGCGATATCTCCCACGGCCCAGACACGCATGTCAGAGCCGCTACCGCCTGGATCGGAGCCGCCCGCTCTGCGCCGTCCCGAGACCGTAGCACCCCTAGTAGCCTATCTCTCTAGCGACGAAGCAAGCCATGTAACCGGACAAGTCTTACGACTCAATCGAGACGTGCTTAGCCTCTTCTCTCCCCCTCGACCAGGTTTTGAGGCTATTCATGAGGAAGCATGGACTCTAGAGGCAATCCGCCAACACTTCGGAACCACCATAGGGATGCATCTGGAACCCATCGGAGTCACTGCGCAAGGCTACATGTATCAGGATGGCGTCAGCTAGCTAATCGCTGGTGGCACTACGAAATTATTGGAAGCCCCCGCAAACCTAGGGTCGACTGTTCCCAGTGTCAGGGTAGAGTATACCGACGTGCCCTGCCTGAGCCGAAAGCGTCGCTGTAATGAGCCAGCCCACCCCTTCGGAGGCCTACCGTGAGCTACAAAATCGTCTCTGCCGACGATCACCTAGACGTGGTCAGTCTACCGCCCACCTTATACACAGATAGGCTTCCAAAAAAGTTTCTAGATCGCGGCCCTCAGGTAATCCAAACTCCCCAAGGTAATGTCTGGATGGCCGACGGCGAAAAAGTGGGCGATAGCGGCGCTTCAATGGGAACAGAACCAGCCTTGCGCGCAATTGACCGCGCTGGTATCGAGCACGATGGTTTCCGACCGTCGACACCGGAATTGCGGCTGGAAGACATGGACCGCGATGGCATCTATGCCCATGTCATATATGGCCCTGCAACCGGCATGCGTATAAGTGACCCTTTATTAAAAGCTGCCTGTCTTTCCGCCTACAACGCCTGGTCGGCAGAATTCAATGACTTCGACTACAACCGGCTCTGCATCCTGGCTCATCTTCCTCCCCACGAGCCCCAAGCCGCCGTAGACGAACTGAGGACAGCAGCGCAACAACGTCACCGTGGTGCTGTCATCAGTCCATTCGACGCAGCCGTTCCCATATATGACGTGGCGTGGGAGCCGCTATGGACGACGGCCGAAGAGACCGAGGTGGTAATGCACTTCCACCTTGGAAAAGGAATGTGGCTGGCTCATCCCCTTCGTGGTTCATGGCGCCTCGCCGCGTTCTCGACCGTAGCGCCGATACAGCTTGATGAGGCGCTCGCGGTAATGATTTTCTCAGGGGCCCTTGAGCGGCACCCCAATATGAAACTCGTCTTGGGCGAGTCTGGACTCGGATGGATCCCATATGTCATCGAGCGTATGGACCTGCAGATGGGTAACCACGGCGCACGCGCCACGGACTATCGCATTCAGATGAAACCAAGCGAGCTGTTCCATCGTCAGGTTTACGCCACATTTGAGGAGGAGAATCTCGGCAAGCGGCTGATCCCGGAAATCGGTATCGACAATGTTATGTGGGCCTCCGACTACCCGCACCCTGATAGTACCTTCCCTGAATCGAAGCGGGCCATCAAAGAACTGTCCGCTGATATGAATGCTGCCGCAGTGAAGAAGCTCACTTCTTCTACTGCGGCAAGTCTGTACAAGATCAGCGTTTAAAATCCACTAGGTTCATCACCCTTGACCCAAACAACCGATCTGGAGACGATAGGTTGACTCCGCCGGGTACATATCCACTGTACCCTGGCCTCTTGATCATGAGTGTGCGTTTAGGGTTGCCCGATGGCTGCGATACCTTGACCCTCATTTAGAACGGCACCTATGCTGTTGTTCAACCTTTGCCCGTCGGGGCGTAGCGCAGTCCGGTTAGCGCGCCACGTTTGGGACGTGGAGGCCCTGGGTTCGAATCCCAGCGCCCCGACCAGGTTTGAGCTCTTGTTTTGGCTTCCCAAGATCAAATCGACCTGATCCTCAACAGCCTCGAGAACATCGAACGCTGTCCTAAATGCTCTACGCGACTTCGCTACGGAGACTTCGAGTGTCCCCACTGTGGGGCCGATCTGCAGTCGACACTCGAACAGTGGGCAGAGCACCTCGCAGACCGCTTGCGGCAGGTACCTTAACGTAGGTCCAACCTCACCCAGGTCTAGGTCAGGACCACCTAAAGACAAGATCTCCTTGTCCGTCTCAGCCCGATGGAATACCCACTGCGTCGAATCCGGAAGTGCCTCTCCCTTGTCAGGCAGCGGCTCAGAGTTCTGTCCTCTTCACTAGACGAACTCGGGCATGACCTCTTCGGTAAATTTTTGGAGGGCATCCCAATTGAAGGGAGGCCTGATGGCGATATTGAGGTTCTCAACCCCGGCACTGGCGTAACAGCCAATCTGTTCTCTCACTTCGTCGACAGTCCCTATCAACATGGCTTGGTCAGCGGGCCGACGCCGACCTTTCCAACTGTCCTGGAACTGCTTGCGGATGGCAACGGCCTCGGCCTCCGTCGCACCCATGTAAAAGCCCACATTGATGCTACGTTCAATCGCCGCCGGATCCCGACCTTCTTTTCCACACCAGTCGTTCAACACCTCGTTCAGCTCTTTAAATTCATCAGCAGGGACGTAGGCAGCGTTCCATCCGTCTGCGTATCGAGCGGCTATGCGTAGGGTCCGTAAACGACCGGTTCCACCGACCCATACCGGCAGCTTACTCTGAATCGGCGCGGGGCTATTGATTGCACCCACAACCTGGAAATGCTTGCCCTCGAAGGTCGTCTCGTGCTGCGTCAGCATGCCCTGCACGATCGCCATGCTCTCTTCTAACATGTCCAGGCGCTCCGGGTTGGGCCCATATCCGTATCCATACGCTTGGTATTCCGCGCGGTGCCATCCAGCGCCGAGACCAAGATTGGCCCGACCATGAGAGATATGATCAAGTGTCGTTATCATTTTCGCGAGCAGCGCCGGAGACCGGTACCCGGGCGTGAAGACCAGGCACCCAAGTCGCGCGTGCCGGGTATCAGCAGCAAGTGTCGCGAATGCCGCCACTGTCTCATACGTCACGCTTTCTCCGTCAACGTAGGGCGCCTCGTAGAAGTGGTCCCAGACTGATATCCAGGCGTAACGATTCTCGTCAGCAAAACGCCAAGCCTTTCTGAGATCATCGAAAGGGCAATCCTGTTGCCCTGTATGCATGCCAATTCTTATAGTCAGCCCTCCGTTGACAGGCCGGAGATTTTACGCAGCAGCACGTACGGATATATGCCAGTGTCGTGCGCATCGCTCCATAAAAACTGCATTGCGTATCTGCCCACCAGCATGTAGTCCAACGCTTCCACATTGGCGGGCACTTCACCTGGACCAACCATTCGCTTGCCGGTGAGTTCGTGAACGCATGCGGCACAGGGGCAGGCACCACGCAACTCTCGGTGTTCGAGTACGGAACGGGCCTCATCGTCCCATTCGATGTGGATACCGTCAGGTCGTAGCGCCACGGAGAGAGGTACGTTCATGGGCTACTTGCGCCTCGACCTGAGCTCGTCCCAAACGTCATTTGGCGTTAGGCCAGCGTCCGCCAAAAGGACCAGACTATGGAACCAAAGATCGGCGACCTCATGTATCGTCTCGTCCCTAACCCCGTTCTTGGCAGCAATAACCGTTTCGCCCGCCTCCTCCAGAACCTTCTTCCCGATATGATCCACCCCATCGTTCAATAACTTCGTCACATAGCTGCCATCAGGACGCTCTCGCTTACGACTCTCTATCGTGTCGAAAAGATCGACGAGCACATGTGGTCCCTCGAGTTCGAATTCTGCATGGCCGTCGAAATCCTGGAAGAAGCAAGTCGATTCCCCCGTGTGACACACTGGTCCAGCAGGAGTTCCCTTTATGATCAAGGTATCCCCGTCGCAGTCCACTTCAACATGATCCACCTTGATAAAGTTGCCCGAAGTCTCCCCCTTACGCCAAAGGGACTGGCGGCTCCGGCTATAGAACCAAGCTTCGCCAGTCTCAACAGTCTTGGTCAACGATTCAGCACTCATGTAAGCCACCATGAGAACTTCGTTCGTCCTTTGGTCCTGGGCAATCGCCGGGATCAAGCCTTGTTCGTTAAGCTTAAGCTTCATTTGAACCTCGCCTGCACCTTCTGACGCGGCGCAACCATCAGAATATCACCGCCGTCTCCAAAACGACGTGTCAATTGGGACGTCTAGGCAACATAAACTTGCGGATATAGCTTAAGACAATGTCGCCGCTTTGGTTACGAGCTTCGGTCTTGACCGTGACGATCCCTCGATCCGGACGGCTGACTGAAGAGCGAACCCCTAGGATCTCCGTGTCAGCGTAGATCGTATCGCCCACAAACACTGGGCTATGGTGATCGACGCTTTCGAAACCCAGGTTCGCGATCGTGTTGCCACTGAGGTTGGGTACACTCAGTCCCACTGCAATCGCGAAAACAAGGATCCCATTGACGAGCACCTTGCCATGCTGAGAGGCTCCCGCGTATTCGGCATCAAGGTGCAGCGGCTGCTGATTGGATGTCAAGTAACAAAATTGGTCGGCCACGGCCTGCGAAATGGTGCGGCCCGGCCAATGATGAAACCTGTCGCCTACGGTAACTTCGTCGAGGAATCGCTCGAAGGTTTCGCGGAAGGATTGCTCCATTGCTCCTCTGGTTACAGTTTGGTATTGACGTGCAATAACATTTTGTAGCGGGTAAACGAAGGGCGCAACTCTTTTGACACCTATCAAGAGTGGCAGCTATAGTCTCGCGGATTATGCCCTACGCCCCAGTTAACGGAATTGAGGTCTTCTACGAAATCGAAGGGGCAGGTTTGCCTGTCGTGCTATGCCACGGTGTTGGTGGCAACCACCTAAGTTGGTGGCAACAGGTCCCAGTCTTAGCTCAACGTTATACCTGCGTAGTCCTCGACCAGCGCGGCTTTCTAAACACAAAGCTGCCCGAAGAAGGTCCTTACGCTGAAGCCTTCGCCGACGATGTCGTCGGGCTTCTCGATCACCTGGGGCTTCGCGAGCCAGCCTTCCTGGTAGGTCAATCCATGGGAGGCCGCACAATCCTGAATTTTGCCAGACGCTACCCTAAGCGAACCAGGGCTATCGTGATGGCCGATACGTTGTCTAACCTTCGCGCGCCCGACTTGGACACCGCTCGGCGGGAGGCAAGTGAGGCGGTAGGAGCGCATCGTCTTAGAGCCGCACTCTCAGGAGAAACTTGGCGCGACCGTCCCGATTTAGGGTTCCTCTATAAATTAATTAAAGGGCAGAACGGACCTCGGCCAAAAAAATTCTATTGGCAGGATAACGTGCCTGGAACAACCATCACTGACCTGGTTAAGTTCGATAAACCAGTGATGTTCATCGTTGGAGCTGAGGACCGCATCGCGCCACCGTTTGCTGTCCGCATGGCTTACAACATGTTCCCCGCGGCGCGCTGGCTTGAAGTGCCAGGTGCGGGGCACTCCGTGTATTTTGAGAAGCCGGACGTCTTCAACGCTGCCCTCCTCGACTTCTTCGCCGAGCACGAATAGATGCTAACCCTGTAGGAGACAGCGCACCGCATCTTCGCTGGAATACCTGTACCGAAACCCCCCCTCTCTGACGAATCTCCCGGCATCCACCACCCACGGATGCATTATGTAGACCAAGCCCGCCGCGCTTGACGCAGACTGCAGACGTGCCCACCAGGTTGCCTGCAGCAGGGGAGAAAGAAACACTCGAGGCAGGACCAACATTGGTTTGCGGGCGACCGTCGCAAGTTCAGAGTAACCAACAAGGCCCTCACCAGCTACGTTGAAGATCCCGGCCATTTTTTCTTTGATGGCGTAAACAAGCAAGTTGATCAGATCGTCTTCGTGAATGAACTGCATCGGGGGATCGTGCCCCAATACCCGAATCATGATCGGTTGGAAAACGCGGGCACCAATGGCGTCGAAGCTATTGGGACCTATGACGGGGCAGGACCTTAGAACTGTCACCAACGGCCTCTCAGTTCCCTCTCCAAAACGCTGGAAAAGTATGTCCGCTGCTGCCTTGTCTTTCGAGTACTGAAACGCTTCATTGGGACGCAGCGGCGACTCCTCCGTCAAAGGAACAACGTTGTCGGCATAGGCACCATAAGCAGTTGTACTACTGAGGTATACGGCATGCCTCAAGCCAGACTCGCGACATGCCGCAATAAACCGTTCCGTGCCACCAACGTTGATCTGCCGCACGCCCCGCTCGTCGCGTGACGGTCGGACGACGAAGGCTAGATGAACGGCAACATCCACCTTCTCGGTAATGAAGACATCGTGAAAATCGACAGTCACATCTCGGGCGTAAAAATTCAACTTTGGGTGAGGGTCTTTTGGATCTCGCGTGTCGATTCCGACGACCGTCTCAACTTCACGGTCGCCAACCAGCCGTCGCACCAGCTGCTGACCGAGGTAGCCTGAAGATCCGGTGATTGCGATACGCATCATCCTATGGTAGTCCAGGAACCCCCACCCGACGACCGGATCTTTGTTTTCAGATCTGATTGACACTCGTTCCGGACGAGGTCTAGACTTGCTTCGCGACTTTCAGGCGCCACTAGGACCCCTCACCTCATCTGGTGGGGGTCTTTCCATGTCAGAGGGAGCACGTTGGCCTCCGCTATTCTCCAGAACGCTGACCCCGAGATCGCTCATGCCCTCGACCAGGAGATCGATCGTCAACGAGGCAATATCGTGCTCATTGCTTCAGAGAACTACGCCAGTAGTCCCGTGCTCGAAATGTTGGGCTCACCACTGACGAATAAATACGCTGAAGGCTACCCGGCCAAGCGCTATTACGGCGGTTGCCAATTCGTAGACATCGGCGAGCAACTTGCCATAGATAG
>CAZUGG010000205.1:0-7503 GCA_964619905.1 uncultured Dehalococcoidia bacterium | reverse complement strand
GACTGATGTTTCCCAACGTATATTCCTCCTCAAGAAGTTGCCTCGCGGCGTTATCCTCAGCCATCTCCTTCTAGTCAGCACCAGCGCAAAACGCTCGACCCTTCCCGGTCACAATGGCGCAACGCATCTCTGTGTCCGACTCAAAATCCTGAAGCGCCTCCTCCCATTCGAGGCGCAACTGCCGACCGGCAGCATTTAGCCGCTCAGGTCTGTTGATAGTTAACGTCGCGTAGTGCTTCTTGGGAAACTTCTCATAGATGAGGTCAGGCATTAGGTACTCCTGCGGGAAATCGCTTCTCGCGCAGGGCTGGTTATACGACTGCCCTTTCTGTTTGTAAAGCACGTCCCGTTCAGCATTTGATCAACCCACTTGGAAGCGCTCTCGGCCAGGCCCATAGCTCGGATAAAGTCAGCCTGAATGGGCCCTTTCCCGTGCTACCATACGCGCAACCTTGCCCTAGGAATTCGGGGGCTGCAGTGCCGTTTGACATCCTGATCAAGAACGGGCGCATAGTCGACGGAACCGGATCGCCGGGCCGATATGGCAACGTCGCTATCAGCGACGGCCTCATTACCGGCATTGGGAACGTCGACGGCCCGGCAAAGCGGACCATCGATGCTGACGGGCTTACTGTCACCCCGGGCTTCTTCGACACCCATACTCACTACGACGCTCAGCTGTGCTGGGACCGTCTTGCTACTTCTTCCTGCTGGCACGGCGTCACGACAGTGCTGACCGGAAATTGCGGCTACGGACTCGCACCCGCACGTCGCGAGCACGTTGATTACCTCACCCGCCTGATGTCCCGAGTGGAAGGTATGCCTTTGGGCGTACTCCAGGACGGTGTGCCCTTCGAATGGGACACCTTCCCGGAGTACCTCGATTTCCTAGGTCGCCGACTCGGTATTAACGTCTCAGCCCAGGTCGCCCACTCCCCTCTCCGCTACTACGTTATGGGACCCGACTCGCAGGACCGCGCCGCCACAGAAGGTGAGGTCCGTGAAATGCAGCGCCACCTCGCCATAGCGATGGACGCCGGGGCCGTCGGTCTGTCAACACTGAAGGCGAGTTTCCAACAAGGCGTAGACGGCCGGGCCGTCCCAAGCCAACTCGCCGAACTCGATGAAATCTACGCCCTAGGCGAAGTCCTTCGGCAGAGGAAACGAGGAATAATTACAGTATCGCCATTCCCGGGTGCATCGCATATATCCGTGGAGTTTCGTGAGTTCCTCGTCGAACTTAGCCTAAAGACAGGACGCCCCGTCATTTGGAACCAGTTCCAGCATCGGTGGGACATGCCAGACGAGTGGCGAAACCTCCTCGATTACATGGACCAGGCCGTAAGCAAGGGCGCCAACATCTATGCCGTTTCCAAGTGCCAAAGTCTGGACCTCGAGTTGAATCTAAGCCACACCACGTTGTTCGACAGCCTTCCCACGTGGCGGGAAACCCTGAAGCAACCCGATGCAGATAAGCAACGACTCTTAGCGGATCCGGCTCATCGGAGCAAGCTGAGGGCAGAGTTCGACAAGCCGCCCGAGATTGGGACCATGGTCCATCGCAACAAGCTCATGAGGGTTCATGCCACCACTCGACCTGAAAACAAATCGCTGGAAGGACGACTCATCTCCGAACTGGCGGCCGAGACAGAAACCCACCCTGTAGATTACTTCCTCGACTTAGCTTTAGAAGAGGATTTAGAAACGAGATTTATCTTCAAGGGGATGATGAACGGCGACCCTGCAGCTGTTGAGGAGATAATCAAGTCACCCTACTGTCTGCCCGGAGTATCGGATGCTGGCGCGCACCTAGACATGGATTGTGGTGTCGACTTTATCGCGCTCTTCCTCCGTCACTGGGTGGGTGAGGTTGGAATAATGCCATTCGAGGAAGCTATCCGACGTCTAACCTCGATGCCAGCCAATGTCCTAGGTTTAACCGACCGTGGCACTCTAACCAACGGGAAGGCCGCCGACGTGGTGATGTTCGAGGCAGACCGACTCGAAGCCCTGCCAAGGGAAATGCTCCCAGATCTTCCCGGCGGTGCTGAGCGGATAATTCAACGTGCCCAAGGAGTCAAAGCGGTGATTGTAAACGGCCAGATCGTGATCGAGGATGGGGAACACACGGGGTCCTGGCCAGGTCGAATCCTTCCCGGACCAATCAGTAACTAGGTCAACATCCTCTCCGGTCAATCTGACGCCACTCCTCCCAAAGCACCTGACACACGAACTCGGCAGCCTCTAGATGATCCCTCGCCTGTTCAATGGTGTGACCCCATGCGGTGAGCCCGTGCCCGGCAACAAGTAGCACGGGCAGGGTGACACCATCCATTAACAGCGCCTCTACCTCTTCGGCTAACTTTGCCATATCGGGCCGGTTCGGAAGCACAGGGATCTCGGCATTGAGAGAACCATCTCTCCAAACGACCCCTAAGCCCTTCAGCATCTCAAGCCCTTGGACGATCACCCGCGGTGGTGGGGCCACGACTGCTGCGGATCGCGATAAGGCCGTCGACGCCACGGTGTGCACATGCAGGACCGCGTTGGCCGATGCCACACATTTGTAGATCGTCTCATGGATTTCCGCTTCGGCGGATGGCTCACGAATCGTGTCCCCGCGAGTAAATAACCCAGAGCGCTGGTCCTCGGGTAGAACAACTATGTCGTCGTAGGTAAGCAAACCTTTGCTAACGCCGCTGCACGTTATAGCCATAGCAGGCTTTCCAAGTGGCAGGCGGACAGACAAGTTTCCCGAGGTGCCAAGCATCCATCCCCGTTCGTGAAACACGCGGGCGACAGCGATGAGACCGTCGACTCCGTCTATGGGTTTCGTATTTGTCATACGCATCTATCCGATGCAGTGAAACAGTAGCCATCGCGTAGGATGTCCCGCACGTCTAGCAAGGAGTCGAACTCATGGAATTTTCGGCCGCAATCCCGCATGATTGTCGCCAAACGGTCACGGGCAAAGACAACATCGGAGGCAAGTGCCCCGTGTTCGTCAGTGATACTATCGCCCACAGTAATACGAAAGGCTCTGTCAAAACCATCCATGGCTTTAGCCTTGCACAACGCACACGTCTCGCAAGCCATCACCGTATCCGCGCGAATTGTTTCCCCACTAAGGTACGCCGGAATCGAAATAACACGTGAGATCAACGGACGGTATGGCTCAAGCACTGGCTCCACGAAGAAATCGAGGGCTCCAGTAGCCACTATAAACTCGATCGAAGAGCTATTGCAGTAACGCAGCAGCTCCTCCAGCCCAGGCCGGAATTTAACAGTCTGCTTGGCAAAGGTAGCGATCTGCGCAGCGCGCTCGCTGGGAATTCGCGCGAATACCGCTGGCACGCCTTCCAGAAGGCTCTTTTCGCCCTCGAGCATCTCCTCCACATCCCGTACCCAGCCGGAGGGTGCGAACTCGCGCCAAACCTCTGTGACTACCTCGTCTATGGTGATCGTGCCGTCGAAATCACAGAAGATTACTGGGCTCTGTTTGATGACTTGAGGAACTACTAACCCCACAATTCCAAAGCAGAACTGAGTTCGGGAACGTCCGCTTCAACTGGCGAAATCCCGCCCAGGGCCAGGTCAATCGACTGTCGAAAAGCAATCGCCCCAGCCTCGCTACCCATGGGATGCCCGTGGACGCCTCCACCTGCGTTGATTACTACATCTCGACCGTAATCCTCGAGAATGCGTGGCGTAAGCCCAGGGTGTATCCCCGCAGACGGGCCTGGGAACGCCGCTGGAGTATTAGCAAGAGAGCAGGTTAAGCGGTCGCGAATAGCATCGGTCTCTTTTTTGGGGAAAGCAACAGTCCCATAACTCGAGGGAAAGAGAACCACATCAGCCCCAGCCGCTCGCATTAGCGTCCCAAGCATGATGTGGTAGGCAATGCCGTGGTGAGGCGCAGAGCCAATCGCGCCAGCAATCGCTGGGTGAGCAACGATCGGTACACCGACACCAGAATCCCGAGCAAGCGCATCTAGCGTGCCGTCCCCATACGCCAACCCCTTCAGCAAAAGACATTCAGCACCCTGACGAACGAGTTGGCGTGCACGCTGCACGATAGTGTCCGACCTGCCGGTCAAGTTGATAGCGTAAAGCGTTTTATGTCCCAAAGATTCCTCGGCGGCCCGAGATGCTTCCAAACAGAGATCGAGGCGCCGGTCCGTAGGACAGTTGGGAATATCGGGAAGGATCTCGTCATCCTTAACAATATCGGTTCCGCCCAGCACCTGCTTACCAAACATTCCCGCAAGATCCTCGGGCCGCAGCCCGACGCAAGGTTTAAAGATCGACATCAGAAGGGGCCTATCGCGAACACCCAGCAACTTGCGAATCCCTGGCACACCAAACTTCGGGCCAGGCAGGTCTGCATGCATGCTGACAGGTAACTCTAAGTCAACTAGGCGAATCGCCCCATCCATGCTCACTTTGCCGAAAACCATAACCAAGAGCGTTGAGATATCTCCCTCGGTATTCTCTGGCGGATACCCCACACTAATTTCGGCTAATTGCAGCCCATCCCGTTGAACTGGTTCTGACACAGCGAGAACCCGACCCCGGTGTCGCTCAAGTCGTTCGACATCTCCGCGCTCAATGGGAGTCCATGTGTCCGTGGTCTGCCCCAACGCAATTCCAATCGCCTTTTTTTCTACGTCGAAAGGCTCCTCTGAGGCAACGACGTACGTAGCTCTGATGAGATCGGTCATGGCGATAGTGCTACACCTCGCGGTAGTGGGGTTCCCAACCCTTGATATCCTTGAACAGCCGAATAGCCTTCACCTGCCGTGTGTCCGTGAGAGTGAACCAGTGGTCAGTGCCCTTAGGCA
Source organism: uncultured Dehalococcoidia bacterium (assembly GCA_964619905.1). Classification (GTDB taxonomy): domain Bacteria; phylum Chloroflexota; class Dehalococcoidia; order SHYB01; family SHYB01; genus DAOUKH01. Next base: position 2,662 of record CAZUGG010000205.1, on the reverse strand, counting down.
CGATGATGTAGTCACCGGCGCTAACCTTGACTGAGAAGGGTTCCCGCCCCTCCGGCTCAAAGCCGAAGACCCCCTCTCCAGAGAAGATGTAACGAACCTCATCGTCATCGTGATAATGACATCGGTCAAATTTGGCTAGCATCTCCTCAAGCCCTGGGGTCGCGGGCTCGAGCACAACTATGTCAGCCATCACATAACCCCGCTCCTTGTTCTCAGCCTCCAGTCGGGAACGATAGGCAGCGAGCACCTCAGCCTTTTCATCATCCGTGAGACCCGTTTTGTCCTGAAGCGGCTCCAACCTTTCCGGAACTGGCCAAGAGTCATACGGAATCCCATTACGCTTCAAGAATTCCACGGCTGCCACAGGTGCGGCGCCAGTTGGAACCTGTATGGCTACCATCAATGCCTCCTAATCCAAGCGACGCTCATTCTAGCGCCACCGAGGGGGCCGAGGCGAAATCCTTCAAGTGCAAAATCTTGACGCTGGCACAGGGAGTGCCGGTTCAGTTGGACCAAACGATTCGTTGACGCTCCAAGCCACGAGATTCTATAGTTACAGGAGTACGGAAGGCGGCAGGCTATCCGTGCCCGGGTGCCAACGTAGCTCAGTTGGTCAGAGCGGGCGCTTCATAAGCGCTAGGTCGCAGGTTCAAGTCCTGCCGTTGGCACCACACCTTGCCGCCTCTCAGCAGCACGCGGGCGCTTAGCTCAGTCGGTTAGAGCGCATCCTTCACACGGATGAGGTCAGAGGTTCGAGTCCTCTAGCGCCCACCATTTGTTATGCCGTCCTCTGTTACCTCGTCCTCCAAGCACCCCCAATAGTGTGACCTTTTGTCCTCTGCGTTTCTAAAAGACAAACCCTTCCTAGAATCTGCCACCGTCAATGTTAATCACCTGGCCGTTCACATAACTCGAAGCTTCTGAGGCCAAGAAAAGTGCGGGGCCCACGCACTCCTCACTAGTGCCCCGTCTTCCAGCTGCTATGCGAGGCATGATCGCGGCTCCCTCGGGCGTCTGTGCCATCTCTGAGTGTGTTTGAATTGTGCCGGGGTTGAAACAATTGGCTCGCACCTGGGGTCCAAATTCCTGTGCCGCATATTTCGTGAGGATGAGCAGGGAGCTCTTTGCAATAGCGTAGGCCAGCCGATCGCCCTTCGTTGGCGTGAATGCTGTAGTGGATACGACGGAAACAATGCTCCCTCCCTCACCTTCGACCATGCGGGGGCATATGGAGCGAAACAAGGCTAGCGCTGATTCAAAGATAACGTTGCTCACCGTTGTCCAACCCGCAGCTGTGGTGGTAAGGATATTCCCAGTCCTGAGGTTGTCCGGCACGGCATTATGAAGAATGACATGGATCCCACCACGCCTATCCCACGCCTCATCACACATCGGCGCCACACTCTGAGGCTTAGTTAGATCACATAGGACATACTCACAAGCCCCCCCAGCGGCGTTGATCTCATCCGCGAGTTTGGCCATCTTTTTGGACGAGCGCCCAGCGAGGATCACTCCCGCCCCCGCCTCGGCAATACCCTTAGCCAAATGAACGCCTAGGTGACCCGTACCACCAGTGATAAGGACATTCTTTCCGTCAAGTCGAAATTTTTCCGTATACATCGCGCCTCCGAACGGGATGCTTACTTCGAGAGCGCCCAGGTTATCACGCCGCTGTTCGCAAATCCTCGCGATGCACACTAAGATGCACGACGCGACTCGGCCGATCCAAGAGGTCCCTGATGGCTTTCGGCGACAGTACAGACGACAAGCTTCTCAAAGACGCGTGGGACGGGTTCTGCGACCGCCTGAAAGAGGCGGGCAACCTCGTTTTCAGGGATGACACGCCCCCGACTCCATTCGAACGCGCTACAGGTTTTCGCTATCTATCGCGCCAAATAAATCGTGGCCTACAGACAGCCTTAGAATACGCAGACCCTCTATTCCCCGAGTTCAAACGTACCATGCACCCGAGACGCAAGTTCGGCGGGGACAATGCTGACGCCCTGAACATGCGAGCTACGATCGATGGGAAACACACATATCGGGTAGTGGGGAACCGCGGATCTGCTCACTATATCTCTTTCAGTCTCCACGCCCCCAACAGGAACATACCTTGGCAACACCAGGAAATAGATCGGCTGCTCGGCGATGAAATCGCCACCGAGTGGGACGGCAGCTTTCAAGTAATACTCAGTCCAGAACAGCACGATGGCAACTGGCTCAAGACGACCCCGGAAACGAACCAGTTGAGCATTCGCCAGTTCTTCGGCTCCTGGGACAAGGAATTCCCAATGACGATCCGCATCGAGCGGGAAGGCAGCGAAGGAGAGTCACCTGCCCAAATAACCCCGGAGGTCATCGCTAATGCATTGGGCGACGCCGCGGACCTCGTCTTTCACAACGCTGCCTTCTGGATAGATTGGGTCGGACGCTACAGGGCGAGCCCCAATACTTTCATGGAATCGGTCACCCAAGGTCAACTTGGGGCAACACCAGGTGGTAAGCCGATACATTGCCACTGGATGATCCAGCCCGATGAAGCGCTTTTGATCCAATTCACGCCGCCCAAAGCGTACTTTTGGAATATTGAGCTGAACAACTTCTGGATGGAGACTCTCGACTATCGCTATCAACTCTCCGGCACTAACTCTAAACTAGCCGT
>CAZUGG010000204.1:0-3577 GCA_964619905.1 uncultured Dehalococcoidia bacterium | reverse complement strand
TCTAATACAAATGTCGTTCTACTGGCGGACTCCAGCGGCCTCTTTCGCTCGATGGACGGGGGAGATCGGTGGGAAGATGTCGCATTCAACCAACAACAGGTCCACTCCGTAGTCGCCGATACCTCTCAAGAGGGCATCTTCTACGCTGCGGGGGAAGAGATCCTCGCTCGAAGCACCGACAACGGCCTAACCTGGCAGAGCCTATCGACCAATCTGCCAACAGAGGACATCCGGTCGTTGGCAGTTAACCCATCAGACGGGAACGATCTCTATGCCTTCGTCTACAACACAGGCCTGTATCGATCCAGCAACGGCGGGACCAACTGGCGTGCCGTGAACTTCGAAAGCGAGGCCTCGATTTCTTCTTTGGCCGTCCCGGCAAACGCCCCCGAAACGGTGTTCGCCTTCCACACCGTGCGCGGCCTCCTCGTTAGCAGGAATGGTGGCGAGACATTCGATACAGTCCGGGGAGGCATCCCTTTCCAAGCAGTCGCAGATATCCAGGTATCACAAAACGATCCAAATTCCCTATATGCGATCGCGTTAGGGAAATTTTATCGAAGCGACAATCTTGGCGAGAGTTGGGAGCTTGCTAACGAAGGACTTGATAGTCATCGGATCAGAGCAACCTGGTCTGGACCCGAGGCCATTTATGTCGCGAATGGAAGAGGCGAGATCTTCGTGAGTCTGAACGGCGGCGACAGCTGGGCCGGAAACCTCGCTTCCTAACAAGCGTGCTCAGTCGCCCAAGAAGATGAGCACACCGACGGACCCACGCCCCTATGTGTCGTCAGCCAACAGGCCCCTCGTTGTGTTCGGCGGGCTGGCAGTGGCTATGGCTGCCTTCATGGCTGCCGTCTTCGCGCTCGGCCTGCGCAGTACAACAGGAGACTCCGTCAGTCCAGAGCAATACGCCACTGACTTCGCCCGAGTGCTGCCATTCGGATACGCATTCAGCGCCGGAGTAGTTGCAAGCGTAAATCCTTGTGGCTTCATGATGTTGCCCGCATTCGTCGGTTACTATCTGGGCCAACAAGACCGGGCCCACAACAACGAAGTCACCATCGGCGACCTACGGAACGCAGCCTTATTCGGAGGCATGGTAACCCTCGGTTTTGTGGTCTTGTTCACAGTGATCGGATCAATCATTAGCACCGGCGGCACTGCCATTATCGACAGTTTCCCTTGGGCTGGGCTCACTGTCGGTTTAGCCATGGTGATACTTGGATTGTGGCTCGTAAGCACGGGGCGCAGCTTAGGTCTCCCTTGGGCAAGCCGCCTCAGCCTTACCGGGATGACAGTCGAAAGACGGGGGATCGCTTCAGCGTTCGGTTATGGAGTCGCCTATGGAGCAGGGTCACTTTCTTGCACCCTGCCTATCTTCCTAGTCGTCGTAGTAACATCGTTGACCCGTGACGGCTTGCTTGCATCGGCTGGTCAATTCATCAGCTTTGCTCTAGGAATGGGACTCGTAGTCACCGCGGTGGCACTCAGTGCAGCGACTCTCCAAAGAGTTGTTTCCCAGACGCTGCGCGGTCTAGTCCCCTACGTTCATCGGTTAAGCGCAATTTTTCTAGTGGGCTCAGGCCTATACCTGATCGTCTACTGGACCGTGCTGGGCAACTTAGTCGGTTAACCGGCACACGGAACACACGGAAGAGGCAACGTGCGCAATCTGAAATGGCCCCTCTACGCAATAGGCCTCGGACCTCTTGCTGGGATCTTTGTAATCATCCTCATCAGCGTGGTAGGAGGAAGCGATAGCCGAGGCGGGCTGATCTCTTACGACGAATCCGGGGAATCCGACGTTTTCTTAGAGAAGCCATCTAATTTTGAGATCAGGCTCTTCAATGGGGAACTATTAACACTCTCTGACGAACTGGGCTCCCGACCTATCATGGTCGACTTCTGGGGCTCTTGGTGTGTACCTTGCCGACATGAAGCGACAGCCCTCGAAACTGTGTGGCGCCAGTATCAGGACCGTGTGCTATTCGTCGGCATCGACGTATTTGACACTAATGCTCGAGCACAGGACTTCATCCGTGAATTCAATATCACCTACCCAGTCGGCCCTGATCCGCGGGGCAGCATAGCCATCGACTATGGTCTAACGGGTGTCCCCGAGAAGCACTTCATAAACCAGGATGGACGTGTTGTCCGCAAGCTCGTTGGACCGATGAATGAGGCGCGCCTATCCTCCGTGCTTGATGAATTACTAGAGACAAATTAACGGAGGCTGAGACCCGTTTGACGGCCTTCTAGAGCATCGTTACACTCCAGGCGTCATGGCCAACTCACCAGAGCATTCGCTGCTCGGCCTTGAAGACAAGGTGGCTCTCGTCACCGGAGCGGGGCGCGGTATCGGAAGGGCCACCTCGCTCATGTTAGCGAAGGTCGGCACTAACATTGCAGTAGTCGACATCGACGGCAGAGCAGCGGAAGAGACTGCTGCTTCCGTAAGGAAAACAGGCCGACGGGCGATCACAATAGTGGGTGACGTCCGTTCAGACGACGATTTACGGAGGATGGTTAGCCGCACCGTCGATGAACTAAGCGGGCTCCATGTATGCGTCAACAACGCCGGCGGAACTGTGGGGCACCCAAGGGTCCCATTCATCGAGGCGAGTGCAAGCTTCTTCGACGATGCCATAGATCTGAACTTGCGCGCCGTTTTCTTTGCCTGTCAGGTTGAAGCACAAACGATGATCGACCTCGGTGTCGGTGGATCCATCATCAACATTTCGTCGCTGGGAGGAGTGCGCCACGTACGCCACGTTTCAGCTTACGGTGCAGCAAAGGCAGGTGTCATAAATCTCACCCAGACTATGGCGGTCGAGCTGGGACCTCACGGCATCCGAACTAACACGATCGCACCTGGCACCACCACCGCCATCTCCGCTGACTCGGGGACTCACTCAAAGTCGATGCAGGCAGTGGCCAAGGCTAATCCACTGGGCCGAATCGGCGAACCTGACGACCAAGCGGGAGCGATCCTGTTCCTCGCCTCCGACCTATCGCGCTATGTTAACGGCCAGCTCATCAGCGTAGACGGCGGGTTCTCGGCAGCGGTCGGAGTGGTACCCCGAAATAGGTATGCGGCCACAGCCAAAAGATCTGAGGGTCAAAACCCTTAGGGGCACCAGCGCTTCCCTTTGATGTCATTTAGGGAACCGCCGGGACTGCCCACGAAGGAGACACAATGACGGATAACAAGCTCGGCCTAAAAGGGAAGGTCGCCGTGGTAACAGGCGCAGGCCAGGGGGGCGGCAGGGCCGCGGCCCAACTCCTTGCAGAATGTGGCGCAAAGATCGTCCCTGTCGACATCGTGGGGGAAATTGCCGAGGATGCAGCCAGAGAGATTGAGCAGAAGGGTGGTGAGGCGATGCCCGCCATCGCCGATGTGACAGACGCAACTGCAGTCCAAGGAATCTTCGATGGAGCAATGAAGCACTTCGGGCGCGTCGATGCATTGATTAACAACGTGGGCAATATGAGAGGACACGGTCCTCAGCAAATAATCGACATGGGCTGGGAATTCTGGGAAATCTCCCTGGCGCAGAATCTCAAGAGCACTTTC
>CAZUGG010000203.1:0-25424 GCA_964619905.1 uncultured Dehalococcoidia bacterium | reverse complement strand
CAACTTGACTAATCTCAAGCTCTTTGGTCGAGCCGCTAGACGGGAGGAAAAAGAAGAATACGATCGCGCCTAGCGCAATCAGAAACATCCATCCTATAGGGTTAGGACGAACCGAAGGCTTCAATGATCGGTGCCCTCCTCCGTTGCAAGCAAAATGCCCGCAAAGCCTAGCCAAAACACGGGCCCATCTGCTGTCTCAGATGCACCTGACAAACGATTGGTGGTCAGGCAGACCCAGGAGCCAATTGTACCAGGTTTTGAGTATTGGACCCTCGATCCGTTGCAGGCTAAGGGTCATGGGGTTCACTTCGCAGAACCTATTATCGAAGCTGGTCAGCTTTTGCTCTTGATCCGCATAAATACATATCGTAGTGTTAATTGAAGTGCCAAACCACAATGCGCAGTAGGTGGTGACGCCATGAACAAGCTCCGAGCCCTCATCCTATTAAGTTCCGCATTCATCGCCCTCAGCGTTATACCCTCCGTTGTCTTAGCACAAGGAGGCACCACCGTATTCACGGGTCGAGTCACTGTCGATGGAGCTCAAGTCCCTGCCGGGACTCGCGTACAACTGTCTCTCCAATCCACAGGCGAACCGTTGGGGGAAAGCTCCACGGGAACTTCCGGACTCGACGCAAATCAGTACCGTATCGACGTACAAGTGGGCGACATCAAACCAAATGCTTCCGTGGAGTTCAGCGTAGTGGGCATCGTCACCGAACAAAAACCAACAGCGGTTTTCTTGGCCAACTTCGTCGTCACAACGCAACTCGACTTCACGACGGAGACCTCTACCCCGACGCCGTTACCTCCCACGCCAACGCCAACAACTGTGCCCCCTACGGCAACACCGCCACCTCCCACGGCGACGCCCAGCCCGGTGCCACCCACAGCAACACCAACGTTGGCACCACCCACGACAACTCCCATTCCTACGCCAACCCCTACTCCTGTAGCCATGACCGCGACCGTTGCCCCCACAACAGGTCCAACCTCGACACCTGTTCCAGAAAACGTTGGGAGCGGTGGGGGCTGTAACGCTCCCTTGAACCCAGCTGATGCTCCTCTTGATGCCGGGTGGATCTTGATTGCCATGATTGCGCCAGGACTCGCAATGCTCAGATGGAGAATTCACGGAAAGTAGAACGTGAGCTAACCTCGGTTAACCATTAGCCAGGGTAAATCCTCCACCTCTTCTCTTTGGTCCGTCCCCAATAGCCGATAAAGGGACGTCCCCTCTCCTCCACTCGCCCAACTAAACGCAGGTTAGAGCAAATCTCCGACTCCTCCTACGCATCCCCTGCGCCGGCCCCCTCCCACTCATTTGCTTGATAACGCAGCAGTGAGGTGACCCTCGCGGCCGGCAGGGCTGACCTGAAAAGGCTACCCTTCAACCATATCTCACTCATCGGCAAATCGAACTTACCCCTTAACCAGAACAAGGAGCGATAAAGCCGAGGCGCACAAAAAAGGGAGGGAGCTCGTGAGCTCCCTCCCTTTTAAGTGCTAGTTTTCGGTGCCTGATCTAGTCGTCGAACCAGATGATCTCGGCTAGATGACCACCCTGGTGAAAAGCTCGCCCGCCACGCAACTGCTGATAGCTGTTACGGACCCGGCCGCTCTGTACATCGTAGCTAGCTTCTGTGAGCGCTGGCATCATGATCAAGTCTTGGACCACCTCTGTATAGAGGGCCCTTGCCAGCTCTTTCTCGCGTTCCGGTGAGGGAGCACCCTGCCACTCTGCGCCGATCTCGTCGAGCTTCGGATTATTGAACCCGAAGGTGTTGTCGACGCTATTCGACATGAACGTCCTCGGCACTACTCCATTATGTGAGCCAGCCGACCGCGTATGCGTCACCAAATGCTCATGGTTCTGTTGGTTCGCTGGGTCGACAAACCCCGTGGCGGTATAGAGGATCGAGATGTCAGGGACCTTGAATACGTCCACCTCGATGTCCAGCGCCTCCGCGATCGATGCACCAAGCGCCACCGTGTACGTCGTATGCGTAGCACTGTACTCGTGGTACATCAACTGAATCTTTTCGCCCGGTGATTTACCGGCTTGGGCCCACAACTCCTTCGCCTTCTCAGGGTCGTAAATGAAGGGGTTCTCGTCATCGGGGAGATCAAGACCCATCTGTTTCAAACTGGGGGCAGCGGCCTGGTCCCACATGAGACCCCAAGCCAGACCCACCGGAGTCATCACCCATGCACCCTCGAAGAGGTTGTCGCCAATGCCTTTGTAGTCAATCGCCTTGGCGACCGCGAGTCGAGCATTGCGATCCCCGAAGTAGGGATCAGGGTACCTATCGGTCGCAGTGTGTTTGAATCCGAGGATCCTTGAGGTATTCGCCGAAAGGAAGTACTCAAGGATCTGACAGTTAGGACAGTTCCGGCCAAAAGTCAGGGCTGAAGAGGGGCCACTGACGCCAACGCCCAAGGCATTGTCGACCTGCCCGGTGATGAAACCGGATATCGCGAGATCAGTCCCGAGCCTCTTAACCTGATGCCGGTCAATGTAGGGAAGTGATTGACCATCAGCGCCAACCTTGTGGTAATTGGGGTTGGCAGGGCCTCCCCACTGGACCATACGGTCCCACTCAGTGAGCATGAAGGGGCCTGAGCCCACAGTCCTCTGCGTGTAATCGCCGTCCAGATTAAAGATCTCCGGCGGCATGATCTTGGTGTTGAACTCCGACCAGGTCGACGTGAAGAACGGGTCAGCACTGCTCAGGTTGAAACGAACGGTCTTGTCGTCGACGACATCAACACTAGCAGTGTTCGCCGTGAACTGTAGCGAAGAGGCCGTACCCTGAGGCTCGCCGTTGGGCTTGGTCAGCTTGCCTTGCATGTAGTGAACCGAGTGCACTACGTCTGCAGCCACCACATCACGGCCGTAGAGATCGGTTAGGGCAGCATCATAACCTCGACCATCCTCAGGGAAATTGTGCCACTTAGCATCCGGATGGATCGTCAGTGTCCATGCAGTCCCATCAGAGTTGGATTCCCATTCGCTGATCAAATCCCCAACCGGGAAGCAGTTACCCGGGTCACCCTCTACCATGAGCGGCGAGAACTGACACGTGAACAGCTTGTTGTACACAGAACTAATCGCCGTCGCAACGGTGAAAGACCGGCTCAAGATCTGATCGGTACCCCCGCTCGGATAGGGGAAGGCGTAAGTATGCGTGCCGCCTCGCTTGGGAGCCTGTCGCCAACTGTCGACGCCTGGGCCCTGGACCCATCTGAAGCCCTTCAGGACTTCCGTGACACTACCCAAACCAGGAGTCGGTGTGGAGGTCGGGAGCTGTGTCACAATTCGCGGTGTTGGGGTCGCTTTGGGAGCGGCTGGAGCCTCACCCTTTTCAATCACGATCTGCGGAGCTGCCGTCGGGGCAGTCTCTGCAGTGGGTACCACAATAATCGGCGCCAATGTTGGGGCGGGGTCGCTTCCTCCGCACCCCGCAACAACGAGGGCGGTCACGATTGCAGCCGCTAATATCGTACCCAGCTTCCTACCTGTGGAAGTTAGCATAGGCTTTAACTCCTCCCTATATCTTTAGGCAACAGCGCCTTAAGCATAAAAAGCACCAATCACCTTCGTCGGTGCCGCGTAGGGTATCCGCTCTACTCTATATTGACAAGAGGGAATCATTTAGAATCCCCGGGGTGAGGCTCCCCAAGACCATAGCCGTAGGGGGAACACCCTAGACAGGAAAGCCCATGAGCACCTCTTACAACCACGGCTATGGGCCTGGTCAACTTCTCTCCAAAGTGCTTAAGCGAGTATCCCGTTCGTTCTATCTGTCTCTACGAGTGCTGCCCTCACCTATCCGGGAGCCGGTCGGACTGGCCTACCTGCTGGCACGAACCGCAGATACTATCGCTGACACAACGGCACTGCCATCTGCTGACCGTCTCGAACGCCTGATCGATTTCCGGGGGCAGGTTCGTGGCGAAAAAGCACCAAAGCCGATAACCAATCTCACAAAGGCAAACGGCGATGAACACTTACTCCTCTGGGCAGTTCCCGAAACCTTGGCATTGCTAGAAGCTTCAGCCTGGGAAGACCAGGAACGGATCCGCAGCGTGGTAACTACTCTTACAGAGGGCATGGAGCTCGACCTGACAACCTTTCCTCCGGAAGGATCCGGACAAGTGGGCGCCTTGGAAAACCGAGCTGATCTTGAGCACTATACCTATCTGATCGCGGGCTGCGTGGGCGAATTCTGGACAGCAACAACGATCGCGCATGATCGCGCATTACGAGACTGGGACCAGAAAACCAATAATGCGTCCGGTATCGCGTACGGTAAGGGGCTCCAATTAACCAATATCCTCCGCGATGTACCTCGGGATCTTCGGATTGGGCGCTGCTACCTGCCTGCTAACGAACTTCGGGAGTGTCAACTCACGGCCACAGATCTCCTAAACCAGGATTCCGCAGGCAGAGCCTGGCCAGTGGTGGACTCGTTGATTCGTGTCACCCTCGACCATTACTCATTGGCCAAGAGCTACATCCTCTCGATCCCCCGTCGCGCCGTCCGTCTTCGTCTAGCCGCACTGTGGCCACTACTCATTGGCCTACCAACGCTCCAAGCCCTCGCAGCAAACGAACTGTGGCTTGATCCATCGCGGCGGATCAAAGTGAGCCGATCCTACGTTTATCGACTGATAGCACTATCGTTGCTCCTCGTAAGGTCGGACAGCGCCCTAAGCTGGTGGGTCGGCGGTGCGCGCAAAGGAGTCGAACGCGCTCTGGATACACGAGCGCATTAATCTCTTCTTGACGCCCATGCCCTCCATGGATATGCTCCCCGCGCTCTGAAGCACCACACCCAGAGGGTTCCATGCGCAGCACCGCCGCTATCACTGGCATAGGTGAGACCGAATACTCCAAAAATTCGGGAGTGTCGGACAAGGCTCTTCAGCTGCAAGCCATCACTAGAGCGATCCAAGACGCAGGCCTAGAGCCCCATGACGTCGACGGTTTCATCCCAAGTTCGATAGGCCCGGGACTAACAGCCGAAGACTTCGTAGACAACATAGGAACCCCCGATCTGCGCTTCTCGGTCACGCTCCACATTGGCGGCGCAAGCGGTATCGCCGGAATCCAAGACGCTGCAATGGCCGTCGCGACCGGAATCGCCAACCACGTCATCGTGGTTTCTGGCCGCAACGGCTCGTCGATGCATCGGATTTCCCAAGCGCAGGCCGCTCGCGGCATCCAAGCCCCACACAGGCAGCATCTGATTTCGATGGAATTCGAGGGCATCTACGGTGCCACCGTTCCCATGCAGTTCTACGCGCTAATTGCCCAGCGCCACATGCACCTTTATGGCACGACCAGCGAACAATTGGGAGCCGTTGCAGTGACCATGCGCCGCCATGCCGGCATGAACGACAAGGCAATCATGCGCGCGCCCATTTCTATAGAAGACCACCAGGCTTCACGAATGATCACAACGCCATTCCATCTGTTCGATTGCTGCATCGAAACGGATGGCGCCACCGCGATTCTCGTTTCAGCGGCCGACGGCGCAGCTGGGCTTAGACAACCACCCGTCCGGATTATTGGAATCGCGGAAGGGCACCCTGATTCCCCCAGTTCAACAGCCACCCGAGCCGATCATAGCCGCGTTGGAATCAAGAAGGCAGCAACCCGGGCATTTGAGATGGCTGGAGTTAAACCTAACGACCTCAAGGTCGCGATGTTCTACGACCCATTCACTTTCATCCCTATCTTCACGCTCGAGAACCTTGGCATAGTCAACCCGGGCGAGGGTGGGCCGTTCGTTGCCGAAGGCCATATCAGCCATGGAGGCACACTCCCCGTTAACACTCACGGCGGCCTTCATTCTCAAGCTCATTCACAGTCAGGCCTCAACCATGTGGCTGAGGCCGTCAAGCAGCTGCGCGGCACCGCCGGAATGGCCCAGGTTCAAGATCCAGAACCGTGTGTGGTAACCGGCATGGGCGACTTTGGAAACGGTGGAGTTATGTTGCTTTCAGCACGCTAACTAGGGGATTGCGAATGTCCAATACCTACAAGAAACCACGCCCTCAACCAAGCGTCGAGTCAGCGCCTTATTGGGACTACTGCAACCGGAAAGAGTTACGACTACAACAGTGCCTTTCGTGCGGTCAGTTCGTGCACTATCCCCGTGTGCTATGTCCAGTAGATGGAAGCCCTAACCTTGACTGGGTGAAAGTTAGCGGCAAAGGGAACATCTTCTCCTACACCATTTCTCATCGTGCCTTCCACCCCGGTTTCGTAGACGACGCGCCCTACGTCATCGCCATCATAGAGTTGGCGGAAGGGCCGCGAATGATGTGCCGCATCCGCGACGTTGAACCCGACGACGTAAGCATCGGCATGGCAGTTGAGGTCTTCTTCGAGGTAGTGGCACCGGATCTAACACTCCCGTTCTTCAAACCTGCGAATTAGACTTACCAGAACAGTCTAATTACCTCATACCAGACTGAAGAAGTGTGCGAGAAGCCCGCCGCATGGACGAATCGACAATCAGTCCTTGGCCCGCCGGGGCTCTTTTTTCTCCCTCTGCCGCGACGCTTCGTACAGGACCAGACCCGTGGCCACAGAAGCATTGAGCGAAGCCACCTGGCCCTTCATTGGAATCGCAGTAACCGCATCACAGGCCTCTTTCACCACACGGGATAGGCCCTTGCCCTCAGACCCGACCACGATAACTACGGGCAACGTGTAGTCGGCTTCCCGAAAGTCGTTGGTGCCATCGGGATCCACTCCTAGGCTCCACACGCCAGCAGCAGCTAGGTCCTTTAAGGTACGGACCAGATTAGTGACCCGTGCTACGGGAACGAACTCAAGTGCACCCGACGAACTTTTCGCAACAGCAGAGGTCAAACCAGCTGCACGGCGCTTGGGAACGATCACCCCATGGGCCCCAGCCCCATCTACGCTACGTATGATCGCGCCTAAGTTTTGGGGGTCCGTGATGCCGTCCAACATAACTAATAACGGATCAGCCTTGGCCCTTTGTGCAGTCACAAGCAAGTCTGCGAGGTCTGCGTACTGCTTGGCTGCAGCGATGGCTACCACCCCCTGACGGTCTCCCCGGGCGCTCAACCGTTTCATCGCAGCACTATCGATGTGATCTACCACAACACCTGCCCGTTGCGACAAATGGAGGATCTCCGCAGTCGCAGAATGACGCCCTGCCCCCGACAAAAGCACTCTGTTAATGGGTCGACCGGCTCGCAGCGCCTCGAGGACCGGATGCCTCCCCTCGATGAGATCGGGCGCTGATGAAAAAGGACCGGAGGTATCCTCCATTCGCCTCGGCTCCGGGCGAGGCTTGGGCTGAGTTGCGCGCCTTTGAGGCTTCAACCCTCGAAGCTTAGGTTTGGAGTTGCGGGAAGACCGTGAAGGCATAGGTGCTGTGACCCCGGGGAAAAGCAAATTGTACCAGTGTTGATCCATATCCAATCTCAATATGGCGAAGCAATCCCCGTTCGGTTAACCTGTGCGCGCCAAGACGATCGCTGAGATTTGTCCAGCCGCCTAAATGGGGAGAGGCCATGCTCGACTACGAGGCTAACGCCGTACTATCCAACACAAATTACAAGGTCCTCGGGACCCGCCCAGTCCGTCATGACGGCCACGAGAAAGTAACGGGCCAAGCAAGGTACGGCGCTGATGTGGTGATGCCCGACCTGCTGCACGCGAAGGTGCTGCGCAGCCCACATGCTCATGCCACAATCATGAGAATCAACGCCTCTAAAGCCCTGGCCATCCCGGGAGTGAAAGGTGTAGCAACGTCGGCAGACCTAGGAAACCCTTCTGACCGGGCTAGCGACATCGAACCGGGAGAAATACGGAACTTCGGCATCTTGAGCGCAAACTGTCTGGCGCGCGAGAAGGTTCTTTACCAAGGTCACGCAGTGGCCGCAGTCGCCGCCACAAGCCCGCACATTGCTGAAGAAGCGCTTAGAGCAATCGAAGTGGACTACGAAGTGCTGCCATCCGTCTTCACGGCACAGGAGGCACTAGCCGATGCCGCACCGATCCTCCACGAGCGTCTGACCACCATGGATTCCCCGATGGGGCCAGGAGGAATGCGAGATGATAGTGACGCAAGCCCCTTAACCAACGTCGCCAGGCATTTCATCCACGAGCTCGGTGATCCCAGCGCCGGCTTCGATGAGGCGGACAAAATAGTCAAGCGGCGATACCGCACCGAGGCCGTTCATCAAGGCTACATCGAGCCTCACTCGGCAACTGTCTATTGGAACAACGACCACATCACAATCTGGTCAAGCAGCCAGGGACATTTTGGGATTCGAGAACAGATGGCCCGGATTCTTGGCGTCTCAGTCTCCAAGATCAAGGCAATACCCATGGAGATCGGGGGCGGCTTCGGCGGTAAGACCATCGTCTACGTGGAGCCCGTCGCGGCGGTACTATCTCGAAAGACTGGACATCCCGTCAAACTCACGATGTCGCGTACGGAGGTCTTCTTGGGGACCGGTCCAACTTCAGGCACCGACATCACCGTTAAGATCGGAGCCACGAAAGATGGACGTATTACGGCTGCCTCGGCGGAAATGGTGTACGAAGGCGGGGCATTCCCAGGCTCGCCTCTAGCTTCTGGAGCCCGTTGCATCTTCGCCGCCTACGCGATCCCGAACATGCACGTCGATGCACGGGACGTCGTAGTCAACAAGCCCAAGGTTGCAGCCTACCGAGCCCCAGGGGCACCGGCCGCCGCCTTCGCCGCAGAGCAAGCCATCGACGAGCTAGCACGGGAACTGAAAATGGACCCTCTAGAGTTCCGTTTGGCGAATGCTTCCAAAGAAGGAACACGTCAAGTCGTTGGACCCAAGTTCGGTTCGATAGGTTGCATCGAAACGCTAGTAGCAGCTAAGAAGCACGCCCATTACGCCGCTCCAATTGACGAACCTCCTAAGACCAAACGTCGTGGCCGCGGCGTCGCTACCGGCTTCTGGGGCAACACCGGGGGACCCGCTGCCTGCGTGGCCAGCGTTAACCAGGACGGAACGGTAAGCCTCATTGAAGGCTCTCCAGACATCGGTGGAAGTAGGACCGTCGTCGCAATGCAGCTTGCCGAAGTTCTCGGCATTCGCGCACGTGACGTAAATCCAACAGTCGTCGACACGGACTCCATCGGCTTTACGTCACAGACGGGCGGCAGCAGCGTTGCCTACAAAACAGGATGGGCAGCGTACGAAGCAGCTCAAGACATTAAACGCCAAACCATCGAACGAGCCGCACTCGTCTGGGGGACTTCCGCAGATGACGTGGAATACGCGAATGGAATCCTACGCCATAAGTCAGACCCTGAACTCAAGGCTACCTTTGCCGAGATTGCCGCACGCCAGATGAAGACGGGCGGACCGATTGTGGGCAAGGCAGCCACTAACATGACCAAGCATGGAGGAGCGTTCTCCACCCACATCGCTGACGTTGAAGTGGACACTGAGACGGGAAAGGTCGATATTTTGCGCTACACCGTAGTACAGGACGCGGGGAAAGCAATTCACCCCAGCTACGTAGAAAGCCAGATGCAGGGTGGCGCCGTTGCTGGCATCGGCTGGGCACTTAACGAGGAGTATTACTTTGACGAAACGGGGCAACTGCGGAATCCAACGTTCCTCGATTATCGAATGCCCACTAGCCTCGACGTACCTATGATCGACACATTAATCGTGGAGAAACCCCACGGCGGACACCCCTACGGCGTTCGCGGCGTGGGTGAAGTACCCCTAGTCCCACCGATGGCTGCTGTCGCGAATGCGGTATATGACGCGACTGGGGTACGAATGGAGAGCCTACCAATGTCACCGGCAAAAGTTCTTGCGGCTTTGTGGAAGAACGGGGAAGCCTAGTTGCCAGAGGTTTGGATCCCGACTCAGCTCCAGCATCTAACCGGCGGAAAGCAACACGTTACGGTGGCTGGAGACACGGTCGGCGCGATTGTCGGAGAGCTTGGCAAAAACTACCCCGGCATAGAAGCTTATCTGGTTGAGCAAGGAGATCTTATGCCTGGGCTGGCCGTCATCATCGATGGCCACCAATCAAGCTTGGGATTGCTTCAGCGCATTGGCGACGCTGCTGAGGTGCACTTCTTACCTGCCGTTGGAGGCGGGTAGGAGAAACCCCAGAGCAAGGGTCAAGGAGATTGCAATGAAAGTCGAGTATCCAATCCAAGTGGGGTCAATGCTGTACACCATGGTTGACCCTAAACGGGGATCTGAAAAAGAGTACAACCGTTGGTATGAACGCGATCATTTCTATGCTGGGTGCATGATCGGTCCGTACCTATTTTCTGGCCGCCGATGGGTCGCCACTAAGGAGTTGAAGAACCTTCGGTTTCCTGAGGACAGCCCCTTCGCAAAGCCCGTCAACGCAGGGTCATACCTCTCTATCTATTGGCATCTGAAAGGCTATAACCAAGAAAAGTCGAACTGGTCACGTCCCCAGGTTCACTGGCTCTACGAAAACGGTCGCGGCTTTAACGAACGGACTCACATCCATACGTCCACATACTGGTACGACTGGCGTCTTTACCGGGATGAAGATCCCGTGCCCATCGAGTTGGCATTGGACCGAAAATACAAAGGGCTAGTATCAGTTGCCACCATGCCGAATGCCAACGTCGCCCGGCAAGAGGTCGACCACTGGTTCGAAGGTCGTTACCTATCGGAATTCATGAAAGGATCACCAGTGGCGTCTTGTTGTGGCTGGTCTGCCATCTTGCCCAAAACCAGCGAGCGTGGCTCTCCAATGGAAATCCCTACTGTGCAGAACCCCGAGCTTATGACACTCCAGCTCTACTTTCTCGATGTTGACCCTCGAGAATGTTGGAGCAAGTTCACCCAACTGGGTGCGGATTTGAGTGACTCTGGGTTGGGGAAGGTCATCTTCGCTGCTCCATTCATACCGACCGTAGTCGGAACGGACGAATACACCGACGAACTTTGGTAGAGAACAGCCAACAGTCATGAGCAGCACTGTCCATACCATGAAAGGGCCGGTTTTTACCAAAGATCTCGGCTTCACTTTGATGCACGAGCATGTCTTCGTACTGTCGGCCGGAGTGGTCGAAAACTGGCCTCACATTTGGGATCGGTCCGCCGAAATTAAAAAGGCCATCAATACGCTGAACGAAGCGAAGGCAGCGGGGATCGATACGATCCTCGATCTGACAACCATCGATCTCGGGCGCGACATCTCTAGACTGATGGAAGTGGCGAAGAACGTAGACCTAAACATCATCGTGGCCACGGGCGTTTGGAGAGATCCTCCTCTATTCATACGATCCATGACTGCAGAACAGCTCGCGGAGCTTTTCATCCACGATGTAGAAGAGGGCATCGCCAACACAAACGTGAAAGCGGGAGCTATTAAGGTCGCCTCGGAGCCAATCGTCGACCAACCCAATAAAGTCGTCCTCGAGGCAGCTGCTATCGCTCATCGCAAGACCGGAGCGCCTATCTCAACGCACACCTTTGTACAGCACGCGAATGGCCTGGCCCAGCAGGATGTCTTTGAAAGATTCGGTGTGGACCTTGGGCGAGTGGTCATTGGCCACACTGGCGACAGCGAAGACCTTGCGTATGTCGAGGCGATCCTCAAGCGCGGCAGCTACATCGGTATGGACCGCTTCGGCCTCGGACTCTCGACGGACAAACGTGCCCGAGTCGTGTCAGAAATGTGCAAGCGAGGCCATGCAGACAAGATGGTGCTTTCCCATGACACCAGTTGCCATATGGGTCTCTCGCCACCGAATCCAAACCGACCATGGACCACTAACTACCAACTCGTTCACACCGAAGTGATCCCTCTGCTTCTCAACTTCGGCGTCACCGAGGTGCAGATTGACGCAATGACTATAGACAATCCACGCCGAGTTTTCGAAAAACAGGGTAGTTACTAGCCAACCAATCTGCCAGGAATTGGGTAGTCGCAGAGGCCGGGCCCAGAATCTTTTCTGTCGACAGCAACCTCATTAGTCTCAGCCTGCCACCAGAAGAAAGGTAAGCGCTTCCCCATCTCGATCTGGGTTGTGGTACAACGTAGTCCACGAACTTGAAGGAGCTTGAAATGCCAGACGAGCCCCTGTCCCTGCTTCTACCCACCCCTGAGACCAGCGTAAACGACACCCGACCAGCGGCCCGGTTGACTTCAATACGCGGGAAGAGGATCGGGTTCATCAACAACCAATGGTGGTCCTTCAACTCAACCCTGAACCAGTTTGAGGAGTTGCTCTACGAAAAACACGAGATCGCGGATACCGTGACCAAGCTCACCGAGATTGGGATCCCCCTTACCCCTGAAGCCCTCGAGGACCTGGCTGGTAACGCCGATGCCGTCATAACTGGCTTGGGCAACTGAGGTTCCTGTACCGCGTGGTGTATCCACGACAGCATCGAGTTAGAAAAGAGGGGCATCCCCACTGTGACCCTGAGTACCAAGTTCTTTCAGGGCCTTGCTATTGCCTCAGCCAAAGGCCGCGGCATGTCGTCGCTCCCACAAGTGATTTTACCTTGGCCCTATGACACATTGGAGGATTCTACTGTTCGGGAGATCGCATATCGGGCTCTCGACGAAGTCGTGAGGGCACTCGTAGTTCCAAACAAAGGTGTGGTCGAAGTGTCGATAAATTCTGATTAGGGGGCCATCAACTTGGCAGAATCAGGTCTCAAGTCATCAACGGTAAGCGCGAACGACTACGATGAAGCCCAGGAATACTTTTATGCTCAGGGCATGACAGACGGCCTACCCATCGTGCCGCCAACTGCGGAACGAGTCGTGGCAATGGTGGAGGCGTCGGGACGGAATGCTAACGATTCGCTAGGACAAGTTCACCCCGCAGTCGCAGAGGCCACAATCGAGAAGGTCGCGGTCAACGCGGTGATGGCAGGTTGCCTCCCAGAGTACATGCCGGTGGTGGCTGCAGCCGTAGAAGCCATGGTTGAAGAGCGCTTCTATCTCTACGCGATCCAGACGACGACAAACTCTGCTGGCGTCGGCATCGTGGTCAACGGCCCCGTCCGTCACGCCATCGGGATGAATTGCGATTCAGGATGCTTGGGGCCTGGTAACCGGGCCAACGCCTCTATCGGACGGGCTATCCGATTTGTACTGCTCAACATTGGAGGTGCCGTGCACGGAGAAGTGGATAAGGCTACACAAGGGTTTCCCGGCAAGTTCACGCTCTGCTTCGCTGAAAACGAGGAGGCCAGCCCCTGGGAACCCCTTCATGTCGAGCGGGGATTCAGCCCCAACGAAAGTTGTGTCACAGTCATCGCACCTAATGCAACGCTGAATTGCACGGCAGGTGATCGGGTGATAGTCGAGCACGGGCTAGCAGCGCTAGCAGCGACTATGACCGCACCTGCGATAACTCAATTCTCGCTTTTTCACGGCGAGCCCATGGTGGTGCTCAACCCAGTACACGCCCAAGTGTTGGCTGAAGCAGGATGGTCCAAGGCAGACCTCAAACGCTATTTCCACGAACACACCCGACTGCCAGGTGAACTTCTATCCTCGGTCGCTCGGTCAAGAAGAGAAACTAGGCCCGATCAGATCATCGACGGGATGTATCCAATGGTCCAGTCGCCGGACCACTGGATGATTACGGTAGCCGGCGGACGGGGAGGCCTGCACTCGACTTTTATGCCTTCCTTCGGCGAGCCACAATCGATCACCAAACCAATCCACCTATAGGTTGGCATTCTCTACTTAAACCCCATGGCTCTTTTTTCAAAGGTCGGCCAGCTAGCCAAGTGCTACTCGATCTCAGATCTGCGCACCCTAGCCCAGCGCCGCTTGCCGCGAGCCGTATTCGATTACGCGGACGGAGCTGCCGAGGACGAAGTAACAGCCCAACGCAACGAGGCTGCATTCCAAGGCTATGACCTGTTGCCCAAAGTGCTTCAGGACGTGGGCACGATAGACCTCTCTACAACAGTGCTTGGCTCTCCCGTCTCGATGCCGATTCTCCTCTCTCCGACCGGAATGACTCGCTTATTCCACCATGACGGGGAAACGGCGGCAGCTCGGGCAGCAGAGCGGGCCGGCACCGTCTACTCCCTTTCATCGTTAAGCACGACTTCTATCGAAGACGTCGCGTCGGTTTCTAGTGGGCCTCGATGGTTCCAAATCTACGTTTGGAAAGATCGAGGCCTCGTACGGGAATTCTTCAACCGGTGTCGAGATTCCGGCTACGACGCGTTGATGTTGACGGTGGACGTTCCTGTACTGGGACAGCGTGAACGAGACCTGCGTAATGGCATGACAATCCCACCATCGTTGACCCTGAACTCAATATTGGACGCCAGCCTACACCCTTCCTGGTGGTGGAGATTCATCACCAGCCCGCGAATACATTTTGCCAACGTCACGGAGGAGAGGAGTGCGAAATCCGCTGACCTGACGGCTCTATGGACATATGTAAACTCACAATTTGACCCGTCAGTCACTTGGCGAGATCTCGAGTGGATGGTCGGGGAATGGGACGGGCCTTTTGCCATCAAGGGCGTGCTTAGCCCCGAAGATGCCGGCACAGCAGCATCGCTAGGGGTGCACGGAATCATCGTGTCAAACCACGGCGGAAGGCAACTTGACCACACCCCCGCAACTCTTGATGCCCTACCTTGGATCGTCGATGCAGTTGCAGGACGCGCTGAAGTCATCTTAGATGGCGGCATCCGTCGGGGTACGGATGTTGCCAAGGCGCTCGCCCTTGGAGCACGGGCCTGCATGATAGGGCGCGCCTACCTCTACGGCATTGGCGCGGGTGGCCAGGCGGGGGTCGAAAGAGCCCTCGAAATATTGCGCGCAGAGCTTCTACGCTCACTCGCACTGATCGGCTGTTCCAAGGCTGACGCCCTGGGGCCAAGCCATGTGCGAAAACGACACTTCTAGCTGCAAGCGCGACTATCTTCTTCGCTGGCGGGTCACCAAGGACGACCGGTCCCTACTTGGCATACCCCTCAAAACCGTCACCCCCGCGAGCAATACCACCCCGACAGCAACAATATAAGCATGGCTGAGACCGGTGACGAAGCCACTAACAAGCCGCGGATCAGGAATAGCCCCCTCTTCTCGAAAGCCCCCGATGTCCGGATCTACACCCATGCCCGTGATTCCCATCGTGACAACAATCGTAGCCACGGCTATACCAACGTTAAGGCCCCCGGCTCGCGCTAGATTCACAAAGCTAGTAGCGACACCCATGCGTCCTGGTTCGACCGAACTAATAATGCCGCTGTTGTTCGCGGGACCGAACAACCCGTTACCCACCCCCTGGAGCATGAGAGGAACGATAATCAGCGCCAGTGAGGTACCGACATCAAGCCGACTAAAGATAATGTAAGCCAAAGCCATGCAGCCCGCTCCCACCGTAGTGGGCCATCTCGAACCAAACTTGTCAGCAATACGGCCTCCAATCGGTCCAAACAACCCAAGCATCAGCATCGTAGGCGCCAAGATCAGGCCAGCGAGGCGAGGAGAGTAATTGAGCACCCCCTGAAGGTAGAACGGAAGCATCACTGGTGTAATTGCCAGCGTCGAGAATGTTAGAAACATCCCCATACTTCCCAAAGTGAAAGCCCTGTTCCGAAATAGGCGCATGTCGATCATGGGAGAGGGATGCCTCAGCTCGACAGCTATCAGGGCAATGAGGGCAAGCGCTGCGGTAATGCTAGAACCAATCACCAAAGGCGAAGTCCAGCCGGCACGAGGCCCGGATGTAAGCATGACTATGGCAGTGACGATCGCTAAGCTAGCCAGAAACATGCCTGACCAATCCAGGCCACTCCGACCGGAATGCGAGGGTTCTACTCTCGGCAGTTGTAGCCGAAAGTAAGCGAGCACGATGCCAATCACACTGATGATGGCAGTGAAAAAGAAGACACTCCGCCAACCAAGGCCATCGACCAGTATTCCTCCAAACACGGGGCCTGAGATCATGCCACTCGCTATGGTTCCGGTAAGTAATCCCAAGGTTCGGCCTCGGTCCTCAGCAGACACAGCGTTCACGGACAGCGCCCAGCCCGCGCCGGTTATTATTCCGCCCCCAATACCCTGGATAGTGCGCGCTATGAGCAATACGGTCAGATCTCCGGCGAATCCGGAAGCGAAGGCGCCCATAGCAAATAGCACGAGACCAGCAAGAAACACGCCCTTTCTGCTCACTATGTCACCAGCGGTGCCGGCGGGCAGAAGTAAAGCAGCTGTAGCCAGCACGTGTATTGCCATGACCCACTGAACCGTTGGCAGATCGGCATCGAAGTGGTTTGCGATCGTGGGGACAGCTAGGCTGATCAGACCAAAGTCGGCCGCGGTGACGTACACACCAATCCCCGCGATGATCTGGATTGTTAGGACATTACTCTTGCGCTGGCTCATACGTCAGTGACTGACCCCTTCAGGAGCCATCAGGCAACTGTAACTGAAGCCAATGGGTCACGCTACCGCTGACTAGGTTGACTGCAAACATCGCTGTTTTGTGTACAATGGGCCCGAGCCTGAGGAAACGAGGCAATCGCTCGATGGATTTGAAGAAACTACACCATATCGCCCTAGCAGTGAATGACATTGAGGAAGCGCTGGGGGATTACGTGGACTTATTGGGGCTACCTAGGACCGATATCGTCCACGTCGAATCGCAACAAGTCAAAGCGACCCTCATCCCAGTAGGCGACGCCGAGATTGAACTGATCGAGCCGACAGACCCCGAAGGTGGAGTCGCTAAGTTCCTCCAACGCAAAGGGGAGTCGCTACACCACCTCTGTTTTGAAGTCCACGACGTGGACGCTGAACTCGCCAATCTCGACCGCGAAGGCGTGCAGCTCATCGATAAGAAATCGCGCCCGGGTCTCGCAGGCATGGTGGGCTTCCTGCACCCCAAGGCGACCAGTGGTGTACTGACGGAGCTATGCACCCCTGGCAACAAGACCAGTTAGGGATCTGGGAGAGCTTCAATGGTGAGCACGCCGAATGATACGATTCGCGTCTTGGTCGCCAAACCGGGGCTCGACGGACACGACCGCGGCGCTAAGGTGATAGCCCGTGCTTTACGAGATGCCGGCATGGAGGTCATCTATACAGGTATCCGTCAGACTCCTGAGATGATCGTGGAAGCAGCAATTCAGGAAGATGTAGACGTCGTTGGGCTCAGCATCCTATCCGGTGCCCACTTGGAACTTTTCCCGATAATCATTGATGGGCTCAAGGCTCAAGGAAAAACTGACACTCTCATTGTCGCCGGCGGCATCATCCCTGAAGACGACTACGAGCGTCTCCGCGAACTGGGCGTCAACGGCATTTTCGGTCCAGGCAGCCCAACTCACGAAATTGCCGACTTCATCAAGAAGACTATCGGCAGTCGTTCCTAGCGGCTTACCCAGCTGAATTTGCCGGTTCCCCTAGTTTAAGCTCCTGAACTTGGCAATCAGCATTAGTCGTTAGATAGAGAAGCACTTATACCGGACGCCAAAGCCATGAACTTCACCATCCCAGTCTTTCCTTACGATAGGTGGGGTGGAATTGAGCCAATTGCACGATCCGTAAAAGCCGCCGAAGAGATGGGGTTCTGGGGTGTAAAACTGCCAGAACACATCATCATGCCAGTGAAACCGAACACCCCACCCGTAAGTAGCGTCTGGTACGACAATTTCGTCCTCGGCGCGCACCTAGCGACGCTGACCAAACATATCAAGATCGTTTTTAGCGTAATGGTCGTCCCTTATCGCCCCCCCATCCAGATGGCAAAGATGATCTCAACACTCGATCAGGTCTCCAAGGGCCGACTCATCGTAGGAACCGGTGTGGGTTGGATGCGAGGGGAATTCCGTGTCCTCGGGCTTGCTCACAAGAACCGGGGCGCGATCACAGATGACTACCTGGCAGCGATGCGAGAGTTGTGGACCGCCGAATCGCCCGCTTACACCGGCGATTACACAAGCTTTGGGAATATCGCTTTTGAGCCAAAGTGCTATCAGGCACCGCACGTCCCACTTTGGATCGGTGGCAGCGGGCCAGCAGCTGAACGCAGAGTCGCTGAGTTCGGCGCGGGATGGATTCCAATGACCGGCGAGTTGCCGGCACTCGGTAAGGACATTGCGCGAATCAAAAAAAGGGTGCGCGCCAAGGGCAGAGACCCGGAGATTCTTGACTTTGCCTACGAGATCTTCTTCGGTGAGCCAGACCCGACTTCACTTGTCGCCAGAGCCCACGTGACAAGCAGCGAACCTAAAGGCCCCCGGCCAGCTAACAGCCCAGAAGCGACAAGAGACCTCATCGGTCAATACGCGAAAGCTGGATTCACTAATCTGGGTTTGGGTTTCCAGTGGGACACCCCGGATGACCACCTTCGTCAACTCGACGCTTTCTATAATCAGGTGATGAGACTCATCTAGCTTGCAGAATGCCGTCCCCAGCTTCTCAAGATTGAGCCCCATCCTAATCAACGGGCTCGGCTCTTCTACCGGTCCCCACTAACTGAAACTACTCCCGGATTCCTCTCTGTAGAGCAGCCTCGTAGTTCCAGATCGCGTTGACGCCCGTAGTACGATTGACCTTCGGTTTGCTTCTGTTACCCAGAAGTGAATATCCGCTATCGAGGTGTTTCGTGACCAATCCGATTAATGTAGCGATCATTGGCGCCGGTAACTGCGCGTCATCGCTGGTACAAGGAATCCACTACTACCGGGAGGCCGACCCAGACGAGTTTATCCCGGGACTCATGCACCCAGTGCTCGGGGGGTACCACATCGGAGACGTCAATGTAGTGGCTGCTTTCGATGTTGCAGATTCCAAGGTGGGCAAGGACCTCTCAGACGCGCTCACGTCCGACCCCAATAATACAGTCCAGTTCGCTGAAGTACCCAAGATGGGCGTGAAGGTCGAGCGCGGCATGACCCACGATGGTATCGGTAAGTACCTAGAGGGTGTCATCACGAAGGCCAAAGGCGAGACTTCAGACATCGTCGGCATTCTAAAGGACACCAAGACTGACGTCGTAATCAACTACCTGCCCGTGGGGTCAGAACAAGCAACAAAATGGTACGTGGAGCAGGTTCTTGCTGCAGGATGTGCATTCATCAACTGCATTCCCGTCTTCATCGCAAAGGAGTCTTACTGGAATGAGCGCTTCAAAGAGGCTGGTGTTCCGATAATTGGGGATGACATCAAATCCCAGGTAGGTGCGACGATAGCCCATCGAGTACTTACCCGCCTCTTCCAAGACCGAGGGGTTCGCTTAGACCATACCTATCAACTCAACTTCGGTGGTAATACCGACTTCCTCAACATGCTGGAACGCGACCGGCTCACGTCGAAGAAGATCTCGAAGACTCAATCTGTTGTGTCTCAGCTCGACTACGACATCGGCGCGGACAACATACACATCGGTCCCAGCGACCATGTGCCCTGGCTCAACGACCGCAAGTGGTGCTACATACGGATGGAAGGAAAAGGCTTCGGAGACGTGCCGCTAAACCTAGAACTGAAACTCGAAGTATGGGACAGTCCGAACTCCGCAGGCGTCGTAATCGACGCAATACGGTGTTGCAAGTTAGCCCTGGATCGTGGAGTCGCCGGTGCACTCGAGGGACCCTCCTCCTACTTTATGAAGTCACCCCCAAAGCAGTACAGAGACGACGAAGCAAGAGAGCTCGTGGAGCAATTCATTGTGGTTGATGACCAAGTGAACCCCAACGGCTACGGGAAGCCCTCTAAAACCGAAAAGGGAAGTTAACCGACCCCTCCCCGGACCTAACCAAAAGCCCCGCTCTGAGAGCGGGGCTTTTTTTGTAGCAAGGGGTAAAACGCGGAAATCTAAGTCAACGTAGGCGGCTGGAATAAAGGCTCCACTTCCCCGACGGGAGATGTACAGGAAGGATCATCGTTCTTCACGTAATTCACGCGGTTCGAGACAGCGTAACAATCCATGGATCCTGCAGGGAACGGCTTCAAGAACGCGCGCAACGTGTGGAATTCCATTCTTGCTGGATCAAGCCAAGCCGACTCCGCCTCTTCAGCGAGAATAACCGGCATACGATCGTGAATCGGCGCCACAAGCTCATTTGGTTCAGTGGTAATTATTGCGCAAGAACGTACCTGCTTGCCCTCTGGACTACGCCACGACTCCCAGATGCCAGCGAAACCGAATAGTCGCCCACCCTTTAGCGTGAAGCGATAAGGGATCTAGTTGCCAGCATCCGTCCGCCACTCAAAAAAGCCATCGGCAGGAAGCAGGCCACGACGCCGCTCATAGGCTTCAGAAAACATCCTCGACGTTTCCAACTTGTCGTCCCTAGCATTGATATGCGGGGCACGATTAACTCCCTTGGACCAAGAGGGTATGAATCCCCAGCGCATGATCTCCCCGTAGTTCTGTTTGTCGTCGCCTGAAGTTGCCCGAACGACCGTCACTACGGATTCGGTTGGCGCAATGTTGTAACGCCGCACGGGGTTCAGGTTTTCGTGCACGTAGGCGAATCTTTTCTGCACATCCTCGATGTCAACCGTCAAGCTGTAGCGACCACACACAATAATTAGCCTCTAACCTTACGGTGGACCAAACCTTTTGGCAGACAGGAACGCCCGCCCACTCTTCCTGACCACGTACGCTCTGTTAATCGTCGCATTAGCCAATTTTGCAACTGCAAAGGGAAAACCTCGCCAAGGGATTTTTACAGGCTAATTTTTAGCCGTTCAGCAAGCCTTCTGGTCATGCCGGGCACCGCCGCAATTTCTTCAATATCTGCCTCACGAACGCCCTGGACTGAACCAAAGCGGCGAAGGAGCGCCTTCTTTCTCCTGGGCCCAATACCCTGCACTTCGTCCATGAGCGAGCGGGTGCTACTTTTGGAACGGAGGTTCCGATGATATGTGACCGCAAAACGATGCGCCTCGTCGCGCATACGTTGGACGAGATAAAGCGCCTGGGAATTTCGAGCAAGGCTAATCGGCTCCACCATCTCAGGAATGTAAACCTGTTCGTCTTTTTTCGCGATGCTAGCAAGCGGCACCTCTGCAAGACCAACCTGCAGCATGACCTCCAGCGCCGCGTTTAGGTGGCCACGCCCGCCGTCTATGAGGACAAGGTCAGGAATAGCACCCCACCCCTTCAAATCCTTCTGCCCAATTCCTCCAGAACCAGCCTGTCCTATTTTCAAATCGCTTGGTTGGGCTAGCCGGTTAAAACGACGAATCAAGACCTCACGCATCATTGCGTAGTCATCCGAGCCCTCTACAGCCTTAATCTTGAACCTACGATAGAGCGCGGTGTTGGGCCGTCCATCCTCGAAGACAACCATACTGCCAACCGCATTAGACCCTTGGGTATTCGAGATATCGTATGTCTCGATACGATTCGGAGCCTCGGGAAGACTCAAGGCTTCGTGAAGTTCATCCAGTGCCGTAGAGACCTTTTTCGTGTCAGTCAACCATTTAACACGTCGCCGAGCGAGGCCTTCCTGAGCGTTCCTCGCGACCAGATCCAAGAGCCGTTTCTTATCTCCACGTAAAGGCCTGTGGAGCCTCACAAGACGGCCTCCCTTAGACTTGAGGGCCTCGATCAGAGCCCCGCTGTCTAAGGGCTCATACTCGACAAGAATCTCGTCAGGGATATGTGAGACCGTAGGATAGTATTGGTTAGCGAACTCACCGATGATGGCGGAAGGCTCCTCACCTCGAGCACCCGCCAAGATGAAATGGTCACGGCCGATTAGATTGCCCTCCCGAATAAAAAACACTTCGATCCAGGCCTCATCGTCACTCTGGGCCACCGCAATGACGTCCTGGTCCCTGGTTCCAACAGTAACCGCTTTTTGATCTTGAGCTACCTTTTCGATGGCCTTCATCTGATCACGAAGAGACGCCGCACGCTCAAACTTCAACTCATCAGAAGCATCGCTCATCTGCCTCTTTAGATCTCGCACTACATCAACATGCTTTCCCTCGAGGAACATGACGACCTGACCAATCACCTCCCGATATTCATCCTCCGATGCATACCCGACGCACGGAGCCACACACCGCTTGATGTGATACTCAAGACATGGTCTAGGGTCATGACCAGTAATCTTTTTGGTGCACGATCGGTAAGGAAACAGGCGCTTGAGGAGTGCCATCGTCTTGCGCATGGAACTGGCGCTGGCAAAGGGCCCAAAGTAGCGTGAGCCATCGTCGGCCACACGGCGGGTGATATCGATACGCGGAAACTTCTCGCCGACATCGATCTTTATGTAGGGGTAATTTTTATCGTCTTTTAGCCTCACATTAAACCGAGGTTGGTGGCGCTTAATCAGGTTGTTCTCTAACAGAAGCGCCTCAGCTTCAGAATCCGTAACGATGTATTCAAAGTCTTCAACTCGGGGCATCATCTCAGAGAGCTTCATATGCGTGCTCACAGAACGATTTTTATTGGATCCGAAATAGGAACGCAATCGACTCCTAAGATTGGCCCCTTTGCCCACGTACAAGACATTCCCAGCGACATCTTTCATCAAATAAACGCCGGATCTAGTCGGAACTGCGTTGAGGAGTTGAGAGGCCTTACTGAGTTCCATAAAAGGCCACCATACCTAGACTAAAAAGGAAGCCGACGACGCGATCTAAGCAAATCAGCCGTTAGATAAAGATCGTAAGAACGATGAGCGCTAGCAGAAGAAGCGCCCCAGCCCGAGCTGTCAGTTTTAGATCCGTACGCAGGTAGGGCATTCTCATCTCACCAGCCTGCTTCGGCGACAACGGGTTGCTAGGGGCAGCTGATGAACCAGTCGTCGCTGAAGCCTCCATGAACGCCTGGTCGGGAACCTCAAACTCAGGAAGTGCACCTGTAGGGATATCGGCTCGCGACGAAGATGAAGCGGCCCCCTCGACATCAGTACGTGCTCCAGTGCTGGGAGGACGATAAACAGACGGCTTGGACCCCTTCTTTTTCCGCGACAGAGCGGCCTGTCGAGCGGCTGTTCGTTTCGAACCCTTAGGCATTATTGCTCCCGTACCCAACCTGTCTCATTATAGGAGGCCACTTTCTTGAGTCGCAAGCAAATATGCTAAGGAACCTAGTTGGCCCCAGCACGGGTTACCCTACGCTTCGACCATTTTCCGCTGCAACTCTTCGGCCGCCTCCACCACTATCCGCGCCGAGTGGTCAATTCCGAGACGATCCGAATTCAAGAAGAGATGATAGAGGTCTGGCTCCTCAGGCAACACCTTGAAATACTTCTTGTACCACTTGGCTCTACCCTCTTCGAACTCTCGGACATACTTCTGCGCATCGTTTTCAGACATGCGTTCGCGCTGCATCACCTCTGTAATCCGCGTTTCAAGATCGGAAACAACATAAACATGTAAGGAGTTGGGAAGATCGTGAAGGATGACATTGCTTCCCCGTCCGACCATAACTACGTTTCCAGTTTGCGCCTCATCCTCAATCACGGATCGAATCGCATCAATGTAGCGCTCGTCATCTAGCCGTTCGCCCTGGCTTCGAGCAGGTTCTGCCGCTTCGGCCATGGTACGAGACATGAGAACCTCGATGCCTGTGGGGCCGAGGAAAGGGTCACCAGCAGAGCCGGCCGCCGCCGACTTTTCGAGGAAATTCTGAAAGAATCGCGCTAGTCGTTCCCGTCCTTTGACTGCCCTCTCGTCCTTCTGCGCCACCTCTTCGATGGGTGCACCGCTGCGGTGCGCAGCTTGAGCGATGATCTGGTTGTCAACGTAATCGGCTCCGATAGCCCGAGCAACTTCGAGGCCGATCTTTTTGATGGGGCTTCCTTGACGACCGGCGATGGTGACTACTGGCATGGAACCCTCCGCTGGTCAGCTGAACTATGCCGACTTTAGGTTGTCTCTAAACCCGCGAACTCCCCACTAGCTTCAGAGCCTTAATAACACAGCCGACAGCAATCGACAACAACATCGAGGGTGCTATTATTTGTGTAAATCAAGAATTTAGGCCTAGGAAATAACGCATTCCGTCAAAACGTCGAGGGTAACGGTGATTCTACGCCTTGCCGGCACCTTCGTCGATAGCTCTAACCTTCTCGACATTCTCTCGTTCAGATTCGTCGAATTTAGTTGAGAGCCACGCGTCGATGATTTCCTCCGCTATCACTGGAGTTGTTAAGCGCAGGCTCAAACACAGAATGTTCGCATCGTTCCACTTGCGAGCTCCTCTTGCCGTCTCGGAGTCAGGACAAAGGGCAGCCCGTACACCTGGCACCTTGTTCGCAGCAATGGAGACCCCCGTGCCCGTCCAGCAGAAAAGCAATCCTTGATCCGCACCGCCATAAGCAACCCTAATGGCAACTTGCCGAGCTACGTCTGGCCACTGAGAACTTGACCCGTCCAACGCGCCAGCCAGTTCAACTCTCAACCCACGACCCGCGAGCGAAGCCACAACCTCATCAGTCAGCACGGTGCGCTCGTCGCTCCCTACGACAATCCTAGCGGTGGAGACCGTCATGACTTATCAATGACTGGCGGTGTTTAGCTAGCCTGCGGAGCTTCCTTCGCGCGTGGGTGCGCCTTGATGTACTCATCGCGCACATGATCAGACGTAAGATGGGTGTAGACCTGAGTCGTGGCGATGCTAGCATGGCCAAGTAGTTCTTGAACGTTCCTCAGCGGGGCGCCGCCTCGCAGCATATGAGTCGCGAAGCTATGGCGCAAGATGTGCGGTGTAATGTTCGTCTCAACCCCAGCGCGTTGCGCATAATTCTTGAGGATTAACCAGAACCCCTGCCGAGTGAGCCGCTGACCCCGACTGTTGAGGAATAGGGCCTTCTCATCTATCGAGCGAAGAATCGATGACCTGCCAAACTCGATATAGGCATCTATGCTCGTGAGCGCTGTCTGATGGATAGGCAGTATCCGTTCCTTGGATCCTTTGCCAACACACCGAACCAATCGCCCGTCGAGGTTAACGCTATCCACGTTCAAGGACACCAGTTCAGTTACCCGCATACCAGTAGCGTAGAGCATCTGCAGCATTGCGTCATCACGAAGGGTCTCACCAGTGCGGAGCCGCCGACTCGGCTGGGCGAGTATCGTTTGGACTTCTTCGAGTGAAAGCACCTTGGGCAGGGGACGCCCCACCTTGGGTGATGTCAACTGCTCGGATGGGTCTTCCGGCAAAACTTTCTCATCTAAAAGGAAGCCGAAAAAAGACTTTAGTGCTGCAATCTTGCGTGCCACGGTGGTAGCCGCATATCCGCGGTCGCGCAAGCTAACAACATAGTCAGACAGCAGAGCCACCGTTACACTTCGCCAACCCTCAGAACCGATGCCTGCCCTCGGTTCGAGAAACTCTCTGAGCTGTGTCAAGTCATTCTGGTACGCCGCTCGAGTGTTGGCCGAGAAACCCTTCTCGGCTGTGAGGAACTCAAGATCATCTGAC
>CAZUGG010000202.1:0-7649 GCA_964619905.1 uncultured Dehalococcoidia bacterium | reverse complement strand
CCTGGTGTTGCCGAGCGGCTGGGTATTGACTACGAGACAGTGCGTGCTCGTAATCCGGGCGTCATTTACTGCTCGCTGTCCGGCTTTGGTCAGGAGGGCCCCTACTCAGGCATCGCGGCACATGATCTTTCCTATCAGGGCGTATCTGGGATGCTTCCTCAAGACGAGGAGGGTAAACCGTTTGTCCCTCCCTACAATCAGGCTGACCTCAACGCTTCTTGGTTCGGAGCCATGTCAATCTTGATGGCGCTGCTGCGGCGCACCAAGGACGGCCAGGGCCAATACATTGACGTTGCCTTTGCCGACGTAGCAGTCACAATCCCACCTGGAGGAGTGCAAGATTGGACTCTCAGAGGCACAGACCCTGCCTACAACGTTTACGAGACGAGTGACGGGAAATACCTTACGCTGAGTATTCGAGAACCGTGGTTCTGGCAGCGCTTTTGCAAGCTGCTTGGTAAAGAGGCGTGGATTCGGTCGCCAAGGCCGAAAGGAGCCTTGCGAGATCAGATGCATGCCACGATTGCACAAACGATTAAGACCAAGCCTCTGGGCCATTGGCTTGAAGCATTGCGGGAGAATGACCAGCAGTATGGACCGGTCAACCGGACGATCCAAGACCTCGCCGCTGACCCTCCTCTAGAAGCCCGCGAGATGTTGCGCAAGGTCACGCATCCAGTGTCGGGGAAAGAGCGCTACGAACCGGGCTTCGCACTAAAATTCTCGCGAACCCCGGCTACGCTCAGGAATGGCCCCACAATAATGGGTGAGGACACGGCCGTTATCTTGCAGGAGTTAGGTTATGATCAGGATCAGATCATGGCTTTGAATGAATCTGGTGTCACGGCCGAGCCTGCACTTTAGCTGCGGGCCGTAGGGTGTTTGCGGATTCAGGTTCTTGGTTACCCATTCATTGAGGGCTACCTTGATGATGAGCTTGTCCCCTGCTGGCTAGCTCAAGCCTTTGCTCGATCGAGCATGCGTCGCCATGAGGCGGTTGGACCTTCTGTATGTTGGCGAAACTCTGGAATGACGAATCTGGCAAAGAGTTCCAACGAGTGTTTCCAGGATTCCCAGTCGGACCATTCGGTCGCGATTAGGAGGAGACCTCCGATTCCCCCCGTTTCCTCGTCTAATTGACGTAGCCATTTCACGCATTTGTCGGGTGTAGAAACAAGCCATCCGTTGGTGCGAGAGACCTCACTTATTTCCAGGGGCTTGCTGAGGTCGAATGGCGTTTTTGCATATCCCGATCGTAGCGGGATGAAGTAATCGAGTTGCTCCTGAGTTGCCCGATCAGCAATGAGATCGAGGCCTCGTTCCTCATTCTCTGCGAGGTAGACGTAGGCAGCCGCGCGCCAATCCTCCCGCTGGGGTGTGTTGCCGTGCGGCTTGGCCATGTCGTTTAGCATGCTCCATTGACGGTTGAGCTTGTCACCATTCAGGCCGTTAAAAAAGTCGGCCGACAACAGCTTGAACCCATGTTTGGCAGCTAGCCCGGTTCCGTGTTCGCCACCCAAAGTAGCGACGGCCATTGGTGGATGCGGGCGCTGGTAAGGCTTGATTTGCAGTTCCATGTTCTCGATTGTCCAGTACTTACCTTTGTAGGTGACCGGACCTGGTTCGTTGAAGAGTTTAAGGATGATCTCGAGAGACTCGTCCATCATCGGGTGGTTTTCGTCTGGGCTAAGGCCAAAGAGCTCAACGTCGGTGGTGAGGAGACCAGGGCCTATGCCGAAGTCGAGGCGGCCGTGAGTTAGGTGGTCGAGGAAAGCAATACGTTCAGCGACCTCGAAAGGATGGTGGTATGGAAGGCTGACAACACCGGTGCCAAGACGAATTCGGGATGTGCGCTGGGCAGCCGCGGCAATGAACATATCTGGAGCGGGTATAGTTTCCCATCCTGCGCTGTGGTGCTCTCCGATCCAGACTTCGTCAAAGCCAAGGCTCTCCGCATACTCAATCAATTCGAGATCGCGGTCGAAGGCGAGTGTTGGGTTCTCCGAAGGCGCGTGGCACGGCATAAGAAAGAGACCAAACTTCATTTGTCCAGTGCTCCCTAAAATCGGATAGTATCCTGCGTGCCCGACAGTCTAAACGAATAGTGAGGAGGAGTCTGGCCCGTGGCAGATCTAATTTACGAGAAGTACTCCGAAGAGAATTACGCGATTCTTCGCCTCAACCGGCCTCAGCGGCTCAACGCTCTGGGGCGAGGCCTGATGCTGGAGTTCAGCGACGCACTGGACGACTTCGAGAGCGATCCCGCAATGCGTTGTGGGATCGTTACTGGCACTGGCAGAGCGTTCTCTGCGGGCGCCGATTTGAAAGAGATGGCAGAACGCAGTGCGGCGGTGATAGAGATCGAGACAGCTTTTGAGAATGGGGGGATCGACACCGACGAGCGCAAGCGTCGATTGAAAGAGTTCCAATCTGGCGGAAGCGCCTTTCGGATGTCCTCTCATCCCAAGCCCTTCATAGGAGCTATTAATGGTCTGTGTCTGGCAGGAGGGATGGAACTGGCCACAGACTGCGACTTTAGGATTGCTTCTAAGGAAGCCTACTTCGGCCTTTTCGAGGTGAAGCGCGGCATTATGGCTGCCTATGCGGTGCAGCACATTACGCGACTCATGCCCTACGGAGCGGTGATGCAGATGCTGCTCACTGCTGATCGAATGAATGTCGAGGACGCCCATCGCTACGGGTTCGTAAATGAAATCCACGAACCCGAAGACCTGATGCCGCGCGCCGTGGAACTGGCCAAAATAATTGCCGGCAACGCCCCGGTGGCTGTTCAGGGGTCGAAGTCTATGGCTGCTTTCTGGAGGCGTCACGGGATGCAGGAGGCTGAGAAACTCAACGAGTGGGTCACGAGGGCTGTATTCGGATCGGAGGACGCGCGAGAAGGCCCACTCGCATTTGCGGAGAAGCGTGAGCCTATTTGGAAAGGACGTTAGGGTAGTTGGTATGAGATATCAGATAGTAGATGCGGATACCCATACAGTGCGGGCAGCAATAACGCTTCAGCCTGCGGGCTGGAAGCTGAATTTGTCACCTCTACTTGCGATGTGACCGCCTTCTGCGATTGTGAAATGGTTAGGAACTACTCGTACGTTGGTGTCCGAGTAATTTTCAAGGAAGGTCTGTCTAGTGCGGGTAGAGAGCTTTTTATCTACTGAGGCGTAGATCTCGAATTTCGGCTGGAGGATCTGCAACGGATGATGGAGCATATCCCCTGTGAAGATAGCCTCTGTCTCTTGTGACTTGATGTGCAGGCCAGCATGGCCTGGGGTGTGACCCTCTAATGGCTCGATCCAGGCGTCATCGTCGATTGCAAACTCGTCAGCCACAAAGTCAACAAGACCTGCATTAACAATGGGAGCTACGCTGTCTGCGATGACATCTTTTCCGAAGTCTTGGCCTGGTGGGGATGTCCAATAATCGTATTCCTTCTGCCGAAAGAGATATCTGGCGTTAGTGAAGGTCGGCACCCATTTTCCGTTGTCGAGTCGTGTGTTCCACCCTACGTGGTCGAAGTGCATATGGGTACAAAAGACGTAGTCGACACTCTCAGCTTCGATGCCCAATTTGCGTAGGTCTTCTAGGAAGGGCGTGAGGAGCATGTTTGCCCGTTCCATGGGCCGGGGCTTATGGTTACCTAAGCATGTGTCGACCATAATGGTGTGCCGTGGTGTCCTGACTACGTAGCATCGGAAGACCAGCATCGCCTCGCCACCGGGGCCAAAAAGGCGTTGGTCGAGCATCGGCCTGAGCTCGGCCAACTCTTCGTCGCTAGCTCGGAAGAACTCTTTGGGATCGGGCCCCCATGCATTCTCCACAACTTCAAACACTTCGAAGTTCCCGATCATGAAGCCGTTCACGCTAGGTTCCTCCATCTGATCTGTAGGCTGGTCGGAGTATAGCTCTTCGCTCTATCCCGAACGACGCTGGTATACTCGATCGGCACTCGAATTAGGGCTCGGTTTTCTCCGATGAAAGGCGTACATGCTCGATTTCTATAACGTTGGCCATTTGCTCACGCCCGAGCAGAAGCAAGTGCAGACGACCACACGTGCCTTCCTCGAAAAGGAGGCGGCCCCAAATATCCGGGATTGGTGGGAAGAGGGGGAGGCTCCAAGACAGCTGGCTCAGCAGTTCGGAGGGCTTGGGCTGCTTGGGCCCTCATTGCCGGCGGAGTACGGCGCGGCGGGACTCGACAATGTCTCCTATGGCTTGATGATGTATGAGCTCGAGCGCTTGGACTCGGGCTTGCGTAGCTTTGCGAGTGTGCAGGGCTCGTTGGTGATGTACCCGATCTATAGCTACGGATCGGAAGAACAGAAGCGACAGTATTTGCCCAAGATGGCCTCTGGGCAACTGATCGGATGCTTTGGTCTTACTGAACATGATGGGGGCTCGGATCCTGGTTCGATGAAGACTGTCGCCCGTTCAGACGGCAATTTCTACGTTCTCAACGGGGTCAAAATGTGGATCAGTAACGGAGGCATTGCTGACGTTGCTCTGGTTTGGGCGAAAGACGATGAGGGGATTGTGCGTGGGTTCCTAGTGCCCACAGACACTCCTGGCTTCACTGCCAATGAGATTAAACACAAGATGAGTCTACGGGCTTCAGTCACTAGTGAGTTGGTGTTGGAAGATGCGCGCGTTCCCAAAAGCTGCATGCTGCCTGGGGCCAGGGGACTTGGGGCACCGCTTTCGTGTCTTACGCAGGCCCGTTACGGTATCGCCTGGGGCGTACTTGGGGCTTTGGAATCTGTCTACACGGAGGCGGTGGCCTTTGCACAAAGCCGCTCGACTTTCGGCAAGCCTATCGCGGCTCGCCAACTCGTTCAGGACAAGTTGGCGAACATGTTAACCGACCATACTGCCGGTCTCATGTTGGCTTGGCGGCTGGCCAAGATGAAGGACGAAGGTGAGTTGAACTACACTCACGTTTCACTAGCAAAACGCCAGAACGTTCGTGCGGCATTGACCGCCGCCCGAGCCGCTCGAGAGATCCTTGGTGGGTCTGGTATCACCCTCGAGTACAACACCATCCGCCATATGCTTAATCTCGAGACTGTCTACACGTACGAAGGAACCCACGACGTGCATACTCTAATCTTGGGCCGCGAGATTACTGGACAGAACGCGCTTGAGTAGTTCTGCAGGGAAGCGTTAGCGAGTATGGAGGAAAGCACGATGACTGGAGCCCTTGATGGTGTAAAGGTCATTGAACTGGGAACCATGGCAGCTGTTCCCGGAGGCACCGCGATTCTCGCTGAGTGGGGCGCAGAGGTGATCAAGGTCGAGGATCCGGATGGCGGGGATCCTGCCCGTACGTTAAACGTGATAGCCGACTTTGCTGGCAAAGGTCAGGTCGGTCCTTTATGGGAGCAAGCGAACCGAAACAAACGAAGCGTCACCATTGACTTTCGCAATCAAGAAGGCCGAGATGTTTTACTTAAGTTGACGGGTCAAGCCGACGTGTTTGTGACCAGTACGAGATACGCTGGGCTTAAACGGTCTGGTTTGGCCTATGACGATCTTCGAGCGGTGAACGATCGGATCATCTATTGTCATCTTTCCGGCTACGGACGTGAGGGGGAGGATGCCTGGCGTCCTGGCTACGATGCCCTTTGCTATTGGTCCAGAAGTGGCCTTGCAGATAGCCTGGCGGGGCCTGGAGAACCACCCATTCCTCAGCGACCTGCACTCGGTGATCACACCACCTCAATCGCGATAGCGGCAGGAGTATGTTCCGCTCTCTATGCCCGTGAACGTACTGGGAAAGGACAAGAGATAAACGCTTCGTTGTTCCACACTGGTCTATGGGTAACCTCCATGGATCAGGTCACGGCCGCGATCTCCCAAAAGGATGTACCGAAGGTCAGTAACCGGACTGTCCGCAATCCAATGGCCAACTACTACAAAACGAACGATGCTTATATAGCAATCCTGAGCCTGCAGATGGATCGATTCTGGCAGCGTTTCTGTGTGGCGGTGGGCCGACCCGATTTGTTGGAGAATCCGAGGTACGGGACTCGGGAGTTACAAATGGAGCACGCTCAGGAGCTCGCGGACATCTTTCAGGGGGAGTTTATCAAGCGCAATACCTGGGATTGGGCAGAGCCGCTCGATAAAGCAGACATTCGTTGGGGCGCGATCCAGACTACTTTGCAGGCCACCCAGGATCAGCAAGCGTGGGCTAATGGCTACTTCCATAAGTTGGAGCACCCGGAAGTTGGCAGTGTCGACTTGGTAACAGCGCCGATCCAGTTCAGTGACACCCCAGGATTGATCTCCTCGCCCTCTCCTGATCTTGGTCAGCATACTGAAGAGGTCCTCTTAGAGGCCGGATACTCGTGGGATGAGATGATCGCACTCAAGGATGCTGGCGTGATCCTTTAGCTCTCTATGGTCCGATATTTTATCGGGGAAGGCCCAACCCTCTCGTCGCGATAATATTCCGCTGGATTTCTGAAGTGCCGCCCGCGATTGTTGTGCTGATAGAGTGTTGGTACATGTGTGATAGCAATCCCCGAAGGGGGGCCCGCGGCTCGTTCATATCGAGTTGCCCAGTGAGCCCCAGGAGTGGGGTGAGGCCTCTCGCCACTTTCTGATAAACCTCTGTGGCGTAGAGCTTGCTCAAGGAGGCTTCCATGTTCGGCACTTCACCTCGGCTCTGCATCCAAGCGACTCGGTAGCCCAGGTTGCGTCCCACCCGAAGAGAAAGATATAAGTCGGCCAGCTGATTTCGCACTATCGGGTCATAAGGCGAAGGTCCTCCCGAGGGCCTAGCATTGCGAAGATAGGCTACGAACTCTTCG
The DNA here is from genome assembly GCA_964619905.1 of uncultured Dehalococcoidia bacterium. Lineage (GTDB taxonomy): Bacteria > Chloroflexota > Dehalococcoidia > SHYB01 > SHYB01 > DAOUKH01. The sequence continues at coordinate 822 of CAZUGG010000202.1, read as the reverse complement.
ATAATCCGGCGCATCGCCGCTGCGAAGTTCAGCGACGAGCGCTCGAAATCTAGAGTTGTCGTGGCGACGTACCAGCCCCGGTTCTCCTCACCTAACATGTTGCTCGCGGGGACGCGCACGTTATCGAAGTAAATCTCGTTGAAGCCGTGGCCGTTGGTGATATTTATCAGCGGTCGGATGTTGATCCCTGGCGTGTTCATCTGGAGAAGGAAATATGTGATGCCGCGGTGCTTTGGGGCCTTGGGGTCAGTCCTGGTCAGAACGTGCATCCAGTCAGCTTTGTGAGCGTAAGAAGTCCAAACCTTTTGGCCGTTGATTAGGTAGTCATCTCCGTCGCGTTCAGCTCGAGTCTGCAGTGAAGCAAGGTCCGAGCCCGACTCTGGCTCACTGAAGCCTTGGCACCAGATGGCGTCGCCGCTGGCAATGGGCGGGATGTGCTGCTTCTTTTGATCCGGCGTCCCGTGAACCATCAGGCACGGACCTACCATTCCAATGCCCTGACTGTCGCGGCCTGGTGCGAGGGCGTAGGAGAGTTCCTCTGTGAAGATAACCTGACGCATGACGGAGGCCTCTTGACCGCCGTATTCCTTCGGCCAACTAAGCGTGAGCCACCCCTTTTTGGCCAACGCTTTACGCATACGGACCTCGATCTCGAACTCGCTGGCTCCCAGCATGTCGTTGTTGACGATGCCGACCCAGTCGGGGGGCAACTCTTGGCGGAAAAAGTCTCGCACTTCCTCTCGAAAGGCGTTGTCTTCCGGGCTGAACGCAAAGTCCATGCAGGGAGCTTTCCTTCAAATAGTATGACTGTTTGATCGTGCG
>CAZUGG010000201.1:0-9282 GCA_964619905.1 uncultured Dehalococcoidia bacterium | reverse complement strand
CCCTCAGCCGATCTCCTTGTCTAACTCCACCTGCGCTCTGGCTATTTCCTCGTCGCTCAATTCGGCTGTCTTGATCAGGTCGGGGCGGATCTCGGTGGTCCGTTTGATCGATTGGTCGCGACGCCAACGAGCGATGCGACTATGGTCACCGCTCAACAGCACGTCGGGTACCCGCCAGCCGCGAAAATCTTCTGGTCGGGTGTATTGAGGGTATTGCAGTACTCCTTGGGCGAAGGAGTCGCTTTGAGGAGATGCAGGATCGCCTAGCGCACCGGGTAGCAGTCGCACTACTGCATCGATGATGGCCCATGCGGCCGGCTCCCCTCCAGTCATAACGAAGTCCCCCAAACTAAGCTCTTCGTCGACTCCGTGTAGACGCACGCGCTCGTCCACGCCCTCGTAGTGACCGCAGACAAGTGCAAGATGTGGCTCGTTGCTGAGTTCTGCCGCGATAGATTGATTGAAAGGTCGACCTAGGGGGCTCATGAGGATAACCCTTGGGCTGACTGGGCTTCTTCGCACTTCCTCGATCGTTTTGAACAATGGCTCCGGTTTCATCAACATTCCGGGGCCTCCGCCGTAGGGGTAGTCGTCAGCGGTACGGTGACGGTCATCTGTGTGGTCACGAATGTTCCGCGTCCTGATTTCGACGAGACCCCGCTCCGTCGCCCTTCCAACTATGCTCGTGGAAAGGGATGAATCGAAGATTTCTGGAAAGAGGGTGAGGATCGTGATCTGCAACGGCACCTTCCGATTACCTGTGGCCGTGATGCTTTTGCTTGTCGTGCTGTGGGGGTGTGTGATCGATACCGCCGCCTTTAAGGATCGCGATGGCGTGAGGAAGGATGGGCATCACTAAACCTAGATTCTCGACAACGCCCTTTGGGCTTCCAGGAAGGTTGACTATCAGGGTCTTGAATTTTGCGCCAACCACTGCACGGCTCAGTAATGCGTGCTGGTTGTGCCGCCAAGCCTCCAACCTCATGAGTTCAGCGAGGCCCGGTACTTCCCGGTCAATGACTTCCCGTGTTGCTTCTGGGGTTACGTCTCGGGGGCCTAGCCCAGTTCCTCCCGTCGTTAGGATTAGATCGACGCCTTCCTTGCTCAATCGGTTTAGTTCACTGACGATTTCTTCTCGCTCGTCCGGGACGACGTTTCGATGAAGCAGCCGCGCCTCTATGGTGCGCAGGGCAGCTTCGATGTTATCGCCGCTAGTATCGTCGCGGGTTCCGCGTGACACGGCGTCGCTGATGGTGAGGATTGCTGCTGTGAAAATAGGGTTGTTTTGAGTCGGGCCCAACTGATGTTCGACGGCGCAATCTTAGCATGGGAGACGAATCATTTTTCCAGGGCATGAACGAGGGTCGAGATGAACCCGCTTAACTTTGAGTGGACGGTGATGTGCATCGGCGACTCAAAGTTGTATCAACCGGCCCACTTTTGGGGGTGTGGTCCCGGAGCCTGCATCGATTCGCCATATCGTATAGGGCACTGCTCTTTGTTGGCCAGCAAACTGTGAGCCGCGTTTATGAGAGGAAGATGTGCACATTGGCGTGTGGGAAGTAGAGTTCGAGGACGCCCGAACGCTCGTATTCGACTGATTCTCGGTATGCGTTCAGTTCAATGCTACACGGTGGCTTTCTGGAGTCTTGCACTGTCTTGCTAGCGTCGACGTTGGGGCAGTCAAGTTGCAAGATGGCTAAAGGACAAAGGTGGTCTGTGGTTGGAGCGTCCCAATATCCGACGACCTTCATTGGGCTGAAAAGTTCTTCCGCTGCGTTTCGCAGGTCTGCGACTATCTCTGATGCCCGGTAGCTTGCATCGACGGGAATTGAGATCTCAAGCAATTCCACTAGGGAGGCGCGTCGATGGAACGGAGAACATCGAGGTCCTCTACCCTTAACATGTCGCGTCGCATGCGGTCGTCGATGTCCATGATGGTACGGGCCTGTCGGCTAGATAATTGATGGATCCGCCTCATAATGGCGCTGAGTAGCTGCAATAGCTCTGACCGTTGAGTGTCGTTCACAGAAGGACTCTCAAATTGATGGATTGGCATCGCCTAGTTTAGGCGGGAGTCTCATTAACTGGCAACGAAGGGATGGGCAACCTATTTCCAGGAGCACTGGTCGGAAGCGAGTATATCTATAGAAGCGAGGGGTGACTAAGGAATGAGAGTCTCGACGTCGAGCAGCTGCTTTCAGAGCACGTTGATCTAGGTTTGTTTGGTCCGAGTCGGCGTACGGGGGCTAGCAGTTTCTTGGGCTCGCTTAAGCCACTCTCTCCAGCTAACTAGGGCTAAGGTGATGAAGGTCAAGGGAAAGACGACGGCGACCATGACCAAATTGAACTCGTTGGCTGCGGCGTGCTCAGACGCGCGTAACAATAGATAAAGAACGTAGGCAAGGAAATAACCAAAAAGGAGCCAGCCCTCCCAACGGTCTATTCGGTGGCGGGTGAAGAAAATAGGGAGGCAGACGATCGCCGCGGCCAACATTACAGGCATATCGAAATTGATAGCTGCAGAGTCGACCGCGAGTCCTCGTGAGCTTGCCAGTGCTGACGAGCCAATCACGACCAGAATGTTGAAAATGTTGGAGCCGACGATGTTTCCCACTGCGATATCACGCTGTCCTCGAATGGCAGCGAGCAGCGAAGTTGTAAGTTCGGGCAACGAGGTCCCTATTGCCACGACGGTTAGGCCGATGATCAGCTGACTAACCCCGACTTCAATGGCTACATTGGATGCTCCGTCGACAAGCAGATCTGCGCCAAAGGAAAGAGAAGCACCGCCGCCGACCAACATTGCAACGTGGCGCGTTAGGGCAAAGGCCGTGCGCTGAGCAATTGGGTTGTCTAGGTTCTCAGTTTCTGGCGACTGCCTGCGGTGCGAGATCAGGAAGCCTAGGAAAGCGAAGAACCCTACAACGAGGATTGCTCCTTCTACTCGACCGATATGCCCATTAAGGGCAAGCGCTAACAGTAAGATAGAGACCCCAATCATGATGGGTACGTCTAGACGCACTAACCTGCTGGCGACGGCGAGGGGTGCGACCAGCGCGCTCAGTCCGAGAACGGCGAGCACGTTGATGACGTTGCTGCCCACCACATTACCGATCACAATGCTTGGAGCTTCTTCTATGGCAGCGCGGAGCCCGACCACCAACTCAGGAGCGCCAGTTCCAAACGAGACAATGGTAAGGCCGATGATGAGTGGGGGAACTCGGAAGGTGGTGGCTATCCTGGAAGCACCCTTAACAAGGACCTCGGCCCCAGCAATGAGGAGCACTAGACCGGCGATAATGAGTAAAACGTCCTGGGCCATGGGACTTTAAAGGCCTTCGTAAATCTTTCTATGGAGGGCCCATAGAATCAGATTGAACTTTCGCTTCTTTGGGGTCGTCATGCGCCTTTGAATACCGGCTTCCGTTTTTCGAGGAAGGCGGTGACTCCTTCCTTTCCGTCCAGAGTGTCGAGAAGCCGAAGCATGCCTCGAAGGTCGTCACCGACCGCGTCAGGCAGATCCTGTTGTCGGCCGTCGACGACACGTCTTTTGATCTCAGCGATCGCTAGTGGTGCCTTGTCGGCCAGGTCGGAAGCCACCGTTATAGCCCGGTTTAATAGATCCCCAGCAGTAGTCACTTCATTCACTAGCCCCCATGCTAGGGCTCGTTCAGCATCAAGCATGTCTCCGGTTAACAGCAGGGGCTGAGCTCGACTCTTGCCTATGAGCCTAGTGAGCCTCTGAGTCCCGCCCCATCCGGGGGTGATGCCGAGTTTTACTTCTGGCTGGCCAAACCGAGCTTGCTCCGAGGCAATCCTTAAATCACAAGACATAGCTAGTTCAGCACCCCCACCGAGACAGAAACCATTGATGGCAGCGATAACCGCCTTTGGGTAACGCTCGATGCGATTGAATAGATGTGCAGCCTGAAATAAAGGGTGGTCTTCGGTGATCGTGTGGGTGTCTGAGAGAAGTTTAATGTCTGCGCCGGCGCAGAATATTTTGTCGCCTTTTCCGGTTAGGACAATCGTTCGTGCCGAGAGATCCTCTTCGAGTGAATCTAGGGCAGTTGAAAGTCCAGTAATGACCTTGAGGCCCATAGAATTAGCCGGCGGATTATCGATAGTGATGATTGCCACGGAGCCGTGGCGTGCCACGGAAATGGCGGGCTGGTCAGGCATCTCGAACGCTCCTTCTCAGGTACAGGGGGGTTCCAGGAAGCTCCACGAATGTAGCCCCCGGTGGATCGTATGCGGCTCTAGTTCGGAGTGTCAAACAGGCGGATTGCAGGGCCGAGGGGTGTATTCTCGGGGCCAGACCTTCGACAATTCAGATGCCGATATTCATCCTGAAGTTGTGTGACCACAAAAAGCGTGAGGCGACGGGAGCCCGCGATCTCTTGAGAGTGTGATATCCCTGCGATATACTACGATCCTCTGGTGGCTAGAGCGGTGTGGACCCACCCGTTTCCATCCCGAACACGGAAGTGAAACGCACCAGCGCAGACGATACTCGAGGGGAGACCCTCTGTGGAAAATATGCCGCTGCCAGAGATTTTTTAAAGAGCCTGGCCTCAAAGCCAGGCTCTTTAAATTAAAAGGCTGAGACACCCTAGGAGAGTCCGGTGTGCCCTGTCCGTCTCCCTTTGGATACGACGTTGGAGTTAAATGCCGACAGTCGTCACGACCTTGACGAGTTTGTCGCGGATACCCGTTTGCTGGCCGATCCGAACAGGTTCGGAGCCCTTTACAGCAACTGAAGCGCATTCGTATAATGATGAAAACCAAGCCCCCAGGTAGAGTGCTGCCGTGACCCAGGAGCCCGAACAGTTCGATATGGATCAATTGCTCGACGAAGCCGAGCAAGGGTACCAATCGCTCCATCGAGGCCAAGTGGTCGACGGTGTGATTATGAAGGTGGACAAGGACGGGCTTCTCGTCAACGTGGGTCAGAAAACTGAAGGCGTTGTACCCTCGAGAGAGATGCGGTCTGTCGTCCCCGAAGAGGCCGAGAAATTAAAAGAAGGCGATCCGGTAGTGGTCGCTGTGGTTCGTCCCGAGACCGATGAAGGTCAGGCAGTCTTGTCGCTTGATCGGGCTCGTGGCGAGATGGGGTGGCGTGTGCTTCTCCAGTACGCTGAGGACGGTACTGTGATTGAGGCGCCCGTAACGGGGTTTAATAAGGGTGGTGCGGTGGTCACCGCTGAGGGCGTCCAAGGATTCGTTCCTTTATCGCAACTCAGCGGTATAGGTCGGCCGCGAAGCGATGGCCAGAACGAGGCTCTTGAGGCGCTCGTCGGCACGAGCCTGAAGCTTAAAGTTATTGAGGTCAATAGACGCCGTAATCGGGCCATACTGTCTGAACGCGCCGCGACGCAGGAGTCGCGGGCCGCGGGGAAGGCTAAGCTGCTTGAAGAGCTTGAAGAGGGCCAAGTGCGGCGTGGCACGGTCAGCGGAGTCACCAATTTTGGTGCCTTCGTCGATCTGGGCGATGCCGACGGACTTATCCATATATCAGAACTTTCGTGGCACTCGGTGCGCAGACCCGAGGATGTGGTAACGGTCGGGGACGAAGTCGACGTGGTTGTGGTTAAGGTTGATCTAGAAGCACAACGGATCGCGTTGAGCCTGAAACGTACCAAGCCTGAGCCGTGGGCCGAAGTTCCTTACCGGTACAGTGAGGGCCAGGTTGTGTCGGCGACTATCACTAAGTTAGCGACTTTCGGCGCCTTCGCTCGTCTGGAGGACGCCGTTGAGGGCTTGATACACATCTCGGAACTTGCGGACCGCATGATTCAACACCCTCAGGAAGTGGTACAAGAAGGGGAAAAAGTCAGCGTCAGAATAGTTCGTGTGGACTCGGAACGTCGGCGAATAGGACTTAGCCTCAAGCAAGCAGGTGATGCGCCCGTCGAACGCTTGGAGGAGCCGAGGTTTGGTACGGGAGACGCAGAGCACCGAGTTGAGCAACCGGCGTTGGACTCCGCGTTAGCTGCGCAGCTTGCGGAGGCCGTTTCTGCCGGTGAGAAGGCAATTCAGTCCACTGAAGACGACCCCATCGAGGAGGAATCCTCGGAGGTTTTGGTCCCTGACCCGAAACAAGAAGAGAGCCCTCAAACGATAGATGCGGATCAACCGGATGATACGGCGAGCGAGAGCCAAGGAGAGAGCGCTCCCGCTGCGGCTGTTGAGGAGTCAGAGCGCGTCAAGGGTGAGACCGTCTAAGTGTCGAAGCTGCTAATGCGGCAAGTTTAGTCGAGTCTCGTCCAGTTCGCTCACACGGAGCAACGCTTATGGCCAGCAGATTCGAAAAATTCTCTGAACGTGCCCGAAGAGTGCTGTCCCTGGCCCAAGAAGAGGCCCAGCGCTTCAACCATAACTATATTGGCACGGAGCATATTCTTCTCGGACTTGTTCGAGAGACGGAAGGCGTGGCCGCCCGTGTGCTGTCCAATTTGGGGGTGGAGCTTAGTAAGGTGCGCTCCGCAGTCGAATTCATCATTGGTCGCGGTGAGAAGTCGGTCCCTGGCGAGATTGGCCTAACGCCCAGAGCCAAAAAAGTTATCGAATTGGCTGTCGATGAAGCACGCAGGTTGAACCATAGCTACATTGGCACCGAGCATTTATTGATCGGGCTTCTTCGAGAAGGAGAAGGTGTTGCGGCCGGCGTTCTGGAGAGTCTCGGGGTTACGTTAGAAAAGATCCGCAGTGAGACGAATCGGATCCTAAGTCAGAGCATGTCTCAGTCGACCCAATCAGGGGGTGGAAGCACACGCACTCCTGTCCTGGATCAGCTAGGAATAGATCTAACTGCGGCGGCGAGAGCTGGCAAGCTAGACCCCGTTATAGGCCGACACAAGGAAATCGAACGTGTTGTTCAGATTTTAAGCCGGCGCACTAAGAATAACCCTGTTCTTATAGGCGAACCTGGTGTTGGGAAAACGGCGATTGTGGAGGCGCTAGCCCACCGCATTGTGAGCGGAGAAGTTCCTGACACTCTTCACCACAAGCGGCTGGTGACCCTCGACATGGGTTCGCTGGTAGCCGGCACCAAGTATCGCGGCGAGTTTGAAGAGCGACTTAAGAAAGTTATCGAAGAGATCAAGGCCTCCGGCAATTGTGTCCTCTTTATCGACGAGATGCACACTATGGTGGGAGCGGGTGCAGCTGAGGGTGCCGTCGATGCGGCGAATATTCTGAAGCCATCGTTGTCTCGTGGGGAGTTGCAAACAATTGGTGCGACCACGCTTGATGAGTACCGAAAATATGTAGAACGGGACGCGGCCCTCGAACGCAGGTTCCAGCCTGTCCAGGTGGAACAGCCCAGCGCAGATGAGACGGTCGAGATTCTCCGGGGCATCAAAGTCCGGTACGAAGAGCACCATAGGCTGATCATTACGGATGAGGCCCTGCGGGCTTCGTCTCAACTCGCCTCCCGCTATATTTCGGATCGATTCCTCCCCGATAAGGCGATCGATTTGATGGACGAAGCTGCCTCAAGGGTGCGCATTAAAGCTGCCACTACGCCGGTTCCTGTCAAAGAAGCTATGCGTGGTCTCGATAAGGTTCGCCAGGAGAAGGAAGAGGCGATTGGCGGGCAACAATATGAATTTGCCGCTGAACTTAGAGACCGTGAGATCCAACTGAACGAGAAGCTCGAGAAGCTGGAGCGCGAGTGGAGCGAGGCGCAAGATGCCGAACGGCCTGAGGTGACGGAAGAAGACATTGCTGAGGTTGTGGGTATGAGGACCGGGATTCCGGTCACGCGTCTGGCTACCGAGGAGACTACGCGGCTGCTTGAAATGGAAACCGTTCTTCACAAGCGGATAATCGGCCAAAACGAAGCGATCAGCGTGATCTCCAAAGCTATACGTCGGGCCCGAGCTGGCCTCAAAGATACACGTCGTCCAATCGGGGTCTTTCTTTTCCTCGGCCCGACTGGAGTTGGCAAGACTGAACTCGTTCGCGTGCTTGCAGAGTTCATGTTCGGCAGCGAAGAGTCGATGATTCGGCTCGATATGTCGGAGTTCATGGAGCGTCATACAGTTGCTCGGCTGGTAGGCTCTCCACCTGGTTACGTTTGTTATGATGACGGCGGCCAGTTGACTGAGGCAGTGCGACGGAAGAGTTATAGCGTGATTCTGCTGGACGAGATCGAGAAGGCTCATCCGGAGGTCTTCAATATCCTTCTGCAGATCTTCGATGATGGCCATCTAACTGATGCGAAAGGTCGCAAGGTAGATTTCCGTAACTCGATCATCGTCATGACGTCGAATATCGGTGCAGAGTTGATCAAACGTAACACCAATATCGGTTTTGCCACGTTGGGTGATGAGTCGGAGGATGCGAAACGGGCTTACGAGGCGATGAAGGAAAAAGTGACCAACGAGGTAAAGAAGGTCTTCAGGCCAGAGTTTCTGAATCGAATCGACTCTCAAGTGGTGTTCCATGCGTTGGAGCAGTCACATACGGAAGAGATCGTTGGCCTCATGCTGAATCTGGTGGCAAAAGCTGTTCTTGAGAAGGGTATGGGCCTGCGAGCCACGCCAGAGGCTATGGCATTGCTCGCTAAAGAAGGCTACGACCCGGCCTTTGGTGCACGACCCCTGCGTCGGACAATCCAGAACAGGATTGAGGACCCGCTTTCGGACGCAGTGCTTCGGGGAGAGTTCGATGCTGGCGACACGGTTGTAGTAGATGTTGAAAAAGAAGAGATTGTTTTGCGCAAGGAGCAAGGCGAGTTGCCGAGTCCCGCAGACGAAGGCGAAGCAGAGAGGCCTGAGGAGCCAGAGGAGGCCACAGCGGGTTCGGAAGCCAACGCAAGTTAAAACTGAACAGAGAATTCCTGTGCAAAGGGTCGGCCATCGCCGACCCTTTGTCGTTTGCTTGCCAATATTGTCTCCGATCGTTCTGGTAGGACGCGGGCAGATGAGTCAAATGGCTGCTTCTCACTGCTGTGAAACCGAGCGGCCTGCAACATTAGGAAGCAGAGGCCAGCGAAAATTCGTGGAGGATCGAGATACGTTTTTCAGACGCTTTACCCGTTGACAGGGGTGCAAGTTCCTTGCTAAAGTTTACAGGTTAGGCCCCACGGGCCGAGAGGGCTGCTTGAAAGCCCGCGCGTGATGCCATCGCGTCTACCTTAACAAGTGAAGAGTGGAAGTAAAGTAAGGTCAAGTTTGCTTTTTGTGTGGCGAGTTTGATCCTGGCTCAGGACGAACGCTGGCGGCGTGCCTTATGCATGCAAGTCGGACGGGCCCACCGGAACTTCGGTTCTGG
>CAZUGG010000200.1:0-5343 GCA_964619905.1 uncultured Dehalococcoidia bacterium | reverse complement strand
GGCGGAATTCCGGACCAGGAAGTGTCTGTCCTAGAGTCGCGCTTCAACATCTTGGCGGAATATTTATCCTACGAAACGGGCATTCATGTTCGTTACCTCCCATCGCATTCCTACGCTGCACTCGTAACTGGATGGGACAATGATGATGTGCATCTCGCATGGTACGGAGGCCTTACCGGCGTTCAAGCAAGGCTTGCCGTGCCCGGGTCGAGTGCTGTGGCTCAACGCGTCGATGATGAGAATTTCCAGTCGGTTTTCGTTGCGTCGCCAGATGCTGGGATTGGGCAGTTGGCGGAACTTCGAGGACGCACGTTTACTTTTGGGAGTGAAAGTTCTACGTCAGGGCACCTGATGCCGAGATTCTTCCTTAAAGAAGAAGGGATCGATCCAGAGGAAGACTTCGCTAGTGTGGGCTACAGCGGTTCACACGACACGACTTGGAAGCAGGTTGAGGCGGGCGCCGTCGAGGCTGGGGCTCTCAACGCTAACGTGTGGGACACTAGAGTTGAGGCAGGCGAGGTTGACCTATCGAAAGTCGAGGTTTTCTTAAGGACCCCAGGTTACGTTGACTACCATTGGGTTGTTAGGCCCGGGCTCGACGAAGTCTATGGCAAGGGGGCAACTCAGAGCCTCATTGAAGCCATCTTGAACCTCGATGCATCCGAGGGAGGGCGCGACAAACAGATTATGGATGCTTTCCAGTCAGCACGCTTCATACCGACTACAAATGAGAACTATCAACCAATCGAAACCATCGCGCGAAACCTCGGGCTTATTGAGGAGCAATAGGCCGCCGGCGGTCTTCGCGGAGAAGGTTTCTAAGAGATACGGGGATTTCACTGCGGTCAGGCCGCTATCGCTGACAGTGGAAGAAGGGGAGACGGTTGCTCTAATCGGCCCCAGTGGCAGCGGGAAGACAACTCTGCTCTCCATGATCGCTGGAGAGTTGTCTCCTACGGAAGGTTCCATTCGCCTGAACGGAAAGCACCTCGCCCACCTCAAGCCGGGCCGTGCGTTGTCGGAAGAGGTCGGAATGATTCACCAGCAATTCGATCTGGTGCCTAATTTGTCCGCTTTGCACAACGTTCTTGCCGGTAGATTAGGGCATTGGTCTCTGGCTAAGGCTTTGGTTTCTCTAGTCTGGCCCCAAGACCGGGAGTTGGGGATTTCGGCTTTGGAAAGGGTTGGTGCGGCGCAGAGGGCTAGGATTCGCGCAGGCTTTCTTTCTGGAGGTGAGCAGCAGCGGGTAGCAATAGCGCGCGTCTTGGTTCAGGATCCCAAGATCATTGTGGCGGATGAACCGGTGTCCTCCCTTGATCCCGCGCGTGCTGAAGGAGTGGTGCGTATTCTTGTTGGGGCTGCCAGGGAAGCGGACAAGGCTCTTGTGGCCTCCATCCATTGGACGCAGCTAGCCCAACGGCATTTCGATCGGCTGGTCGGCTTGCGGGATGGGCTGGTGCAATTCGACTCCCCGGCCGACCGCGTGTCGGAAAAGCAGTTGGCAGGCCTCTACGAACTGACGGAATAGCGGCATGAGTGACCGGTTCTTGGGCAGCCGTGGTGTACTAACCGCGATCTTGGCGATCAGCTTTGCGATTAGCCTGACAGGGATTGGCTGGCAAGACGGCGTGCTCAACACGGGCGGTCTCTCTGCCGTCCGGGAGATCGCAGGGGCTGCGTTCCAGCCTGATCTCTCCTCTGATGTTCTGCAGACTGGAGCTCGGTCGACCTGGACTACGATTGCTTACGCATTTACTGGCCTAACGGTGGCCTTATTAATAGGATTGCCATTTGGGGTGCTCTCATCGGGAGCACTCGCACGAACGTATTGGGCGAAGCGTCTTAGCGTCGGCGGGACGCGGCTCCTGCTCGCCTTCTTTCGCTCGATACACGAGCTGATTTGGGCTTGGCTTTTCGTAGCCGCCATTGGACTGTCTCCTATGGCAGCGGTGTTCGCTCTCGGAATCCCCTACGGAGGAATCCTCGGCCGCATCTACGGCGAGTTGCTTCACGATGTGCCCGACGCACCCCTTCGAGCGCTCCGCAGCGCGGGGGCCTCTGAGTGGAGGATCTTTTGGTTCGGGCGGCTTCCCATGGCCCTTCCCGACATGCTCAGCTACACCTTCTACCGACTCGAGTGCGGGATCAGGTCCGCGGCGATCTTGAGCTTCGTGGGGTTGGGGGGTCTGGGACACAACATCCAGATCTCGCTACAGGACATTGACTACGGTCGTATGTGGACATTCCTCTATTTCTTGGTGGCCCTCGTGGTCATCGTTGACATCTGGAGTTCTATGTTGCGGCGCCGGGTTGCGATCGAGCAGGGCTGACGATTTGGACTATAAGTTAGGCAGCGGAGAGTCAACGGCCCACCATGTTACGCGTGGGCTGATGGCTCGCGGTTTGGGGTTCAGCGCCGTGGGCTGGTCGGTGATTGCGATTGTGGCCCTGGGTATCGCGGCATGGCTGACGATAGTGTCCGACGACCTGTTTGATGCCACAGAGTTTTTCTCCGCCCGGACTTTCGAGCGAGGACTCGAATTCATCAAGAAGCTATTCGGCTTCGATACCAATGCGACCCCGGCTTTCCTGAAGGGGTCCGAGTGGCTGGAAAAGGCCCGCCTTGCGGGAGAGACGCTGGCGATGAGTGTGGCCGCGGCCGGGTTCGCTGCGCTGGTAGCACTAGCTACTTTCATGTTTGGAGCCCGAAACGTGATGATGGGGAGCTTGGCCCCCTATGGGTCCTTCTTGTGGAAGGGAGTGTTCTTTTTGACGAGGGGTCTATTCACCGTGAGCCGCGCGGTCCCCGAACTGGTTTGGGCACTCATACTGGTGTTTGTCTTCACACAAGGTATTTTGCCCGGCGTCATTGCTCTCGCAATACACAACGCAGGAGTCTTGGGTAAGCTCGGCTCGGAAGTAGTAGAGGGGCTCGACACCAGGCCGATGCGAGCGCTACGGTCGACCGGGGCGAGTCGGCTTCAGATACTGCTGTTTGGTGTGCTCCCCGAAGCGTTACCGAAGTGCGTTACGTTCCTCTTCTATCGCTGGGAAGTAATCATTCGCACGACGATCGTCGTTGGGGTCGTGGCCGCTGGTGGGCTTGGTGCTGAGTTTCGCCTCGCCATGAGCCTCTTCAAGTTTACCGAAGTCGCTCTGATCTTGTTCTGGTATCTCGTGCTGGTTCTGCTAGTGGACCTGGTCTCTGCTCGGCTACGGTCATTAGCACAATAGCTGTGTGGACGGACCTTCTTCACACTGGTAGAGTGCCCCTCCGTGCCTGCTTGGCGCAACGAGGTGATTACGTGCCAGAGCTGCCCGAAGTTGAAGCCGCGAAGCGCTACCTAGAGGCCGAAGGCCTTGTCGGGACGAGCTTTATCGGAGCCGACCTGCGCTGGCCCCGGAGCGTGCGCTCTGGGCCCATAGAAGACTTCGTGCTCGGCTTAACTAACGCCTCGGTGCGAGAGCTTGGCCGAAGAGGAAAGATAATCATGGTGGGCCTTGACAAGTCAGATCGTCAGGCATGGCTGCTCATGCATTTGGGCATGACGGGTTCAGTCCCTCTGGTTCCGGCCTCCGAAGCTCGGCACAAGTTCGCGCATAATGTCCTTGTGCTGGATGACGGTCGAGAGTTGCGCTTCACTGACCCCAGGAAGTTGGGGGGATTATGGCTCGTACCCGACGCTGATGATGTCATTGGCAAGCTTGGACCGGAGCCGTTGGATCCCGGCTTTACGGCCGAGACGCTAGGAATGTTGTTGGCCGAGCGCTCTGCGCCCGTGAAGCCGATCCTAATGGATCAGGGCCTCATTGCTGGAGTGGGCAATATCTACGCAGACGAGGCTTTGATTCGAGCACGCGTACACCCGCTCAGATCGGCTAAGTCGTTGACAGGCAGTGAGGTGAGCATGCTTCACGCGGGGCTGATTGAGGCCCTTGTTCTGGCTATTGGCAAATTGACCTCGCTGGGGATAACGGGCAAGCCTCCTGGCACCAGAGAAGAGACCAAAGAGTACTTCCTAATGTCACGGAAGGCTGGCGCTCCCTGCAGGTTGTGCGAGGATACGACAGAGCGCGTCGTTATTAGAGGTCGAAGCGCGTACTTCTGCCCAAGCTGCCAGGACCTATAGACTACCAGGGCATTTGGGCGCCGCCGTTCGGATTAATGATCTGTCCGGTTAAAAACTCCCCAGTTTGCGAAACTAGATAGAGGATCGCATGGGCGATGTGGTCCGGGTGCCCAGCCATTCCTAGAGGGGTGTGCTGCTCGACACCTTCGATGAAGGACTGCTTACGGCCGGGGACTTCTTTGCCAGACTCGTCCTGCCAGTGTCTTTCCGTGAAGCCGGTGATTACCATGCCGGGAGCTACAGTGTTCACGCGGACTCCGTGGGACGCTGCTTCCTTGGCCGCGGTCTTGCTGAGCATCGCGACGGCTGCTTTAGACATCCCGTAGAGGGACCAGGTTTCGGCACCTGGGGCATGGATGACCCCCGACGCGATGTTCACGATATTGCCGTGCTTCTGGGGGATCATCGCCTTCAAGGCGTGCTTGGTGCCGAAGAAGACGCCTTTGAGGTTGATGGCGAAGAGGTTGTCCATCATCGCTTCCGTGGTATCGACGATTAGGCTTTGCTGAGGGATGCCGGCTATGTTGCCCATGATGTCGATACGGCCATGCTGTGAGACCGCCTTTTGAACAAGCCCCTCGACCTCTGACTCTTTTGTCACGTCGACGCGTATCGCCTCAGCCTCACCGCCGGTATCCTCGATAAAACGGACGGTCTCTTGGAGGCCAGCCTCGTTGATGTCTGCGAGGATCACTTTTGCGCCTGCCTGCGCAAGCACGATCCCCGTACTACGGCCCATGCCGCTGGCACCGCCAGTTAGACAAGCAACCTGGCCAGATAGGTCGAATAGTTTGGCGAAGTCCGCGCTAGGCATATGGGCTCCTTGGAGTTTAAGTTGTGGGCTGAATCTGGGAGGAGTGATACCGCAAGCTTGGCTGACGCCTCTGCAGCCAAGCTTTTTGGGTGAAGGCGCCTTCTGAATCGGCGCGGAGAGTTGCAGTTACTGGCCGGTAAATTTGGGCGGGCGTTTCTCCATGAACGCGGTTGCAGCCTCAACGTTATCCTTTGTGTGGAAGGAGAGGCCCTCCGCAGCGAGACTCATCTCCAGGACTAGGTTAAGGTTCTGCCAAATCACGCGGTTGATGGACATCTTGGTCCAGCGGATTGCGGCTGCGGCGCCGTTGGCAAGCTCGATGGCGTAGGACATGGCCTCCTCCATGATCTGGTCGTTGGGGACCACGTGGTTAACGTGGCCGATCTTATCTGCGGTGGC
>CAZUGG010000199.1:0-3861 GCA_964619905.1 uncultured Dehalococcoidia bacterium | reverse complement strand
GAACTCTCGCGGATATGACAGGCAAGGTCGCCGCGGTCACCGGCGCAGCCAGCGGCATCGGAAAGAGAGCCGCGCTTCTATACGCGAAACATGGGGCTAAGGTCGGCCTGATCGACATCAACAAGCCGGGCGCACAACAGGTGGCCCGTCAGATTGAAGACACGGGTGGCGAAGCTAAGGCCTTCTCGTGCGACCTGTCCATCCCTGAGGAAGCACGCCGAGTCATCGACGACATCAAAATCCATTTCGGACAGATCGATGCCCTGGCAAATGTCGCCGCGATCTACCCGAGGGCAAGTGTGATGGACGTCACAGAGGACCACTGGGACTCCATCATGAACCTGGATGTTCGTGGCGTCTTTTTTACTTCCCAGGCAGCAATGCGCATCATGATAGACCAAGGGAGCGGCGCCATAGTCAACATCGCGTCAGGAGCAGCATTCCGTCCATTGCAAAACATGGTGGCTTATTGCACCGCTAAGGCCAGCATCCTGGGCATGAGCCGCGTGCTCGCCCACGAGGGCGGCCCCAAGGGCGTGAGGGTTAACACGGTAGCTCCTGGCCACACAGCATCGGAAACAATCCTTCTCCATCAAACTCAGGAGCAGCTTGATGAGGCCGCGGAAGAACTCCTTTCTAAACGGTGGCTCGAGCCTGAAGAGGTCGCTGAAGGTATCGTTTTCCTTTCTTCCGAAAAAGCCCGTGGTATCAACGGCGCGATCATAAATATCAACGGCGGGAACTATATGCCGTAAGGCGGCATTGCTCTTGCCGGTTACCATGGACGACTCTGCCCTCAAAGACGTCCGCGTCCTCGACCTTAGCGACGATGTTGCGGGTGCCTACTGCACCAAGCTACTCGCCGACTTGGGCGCAACAGTCCTATTAGCCGAGAGCCGCAAAGGGCATCCCTTACGCTACGCTGGGCCGTTCCAAGATGACAAGCAAGACCTCGACTCCAGCGGGCGTTTCTTGCACCTCTGTGCCAATAAGCTCCGCTTGACGCTCGATATAGGCGCGGAACCAGAACGTGTACTGGCCCTCGCGCAAGAGGCCGACCTCGTCGTTGAGAATTTACGTCCGGAACTTGCCTCTGAACTTGGTCTCACCCCCGCGGAGCTGCGTCGCAAAAATCCAGCACTGGTGATTGCATCGATCACGCCTTTCGGCTTGACTGGACCATGGCACGACTGGCAGACAGCGGAGATTGTCGAATGGGCGCTTGGCGGATATATGTACTTCGGCGGTCACCCAGAACGGGAACCTTTGATGGTCCCAAACAACCAGGGCCAACTTCATGCCGGAGTGCAGGCCTCTATCGCCGCCCTAGCCGCGCTGTGGTGGGCAAAAGAGACTGGTGAAGGGCAACACATTGACGTTTCGCGGCTTGAATCCCTCTGGTCCGCACATTGTTGGACTACCGTGGCCTGGACTCACGAGGGCAGCGTCATGCGGCGTTCCGGCCCAACCGCCATAGAATGTAAGGATGGTTGGGCCATCTTCATGCCCCAATTGTGGAACCTAACCAATTTCGTACTTTTCGAACGACCTGATTTAGCCGACGACCCCCGGTTCGCCACGCCACAAGCCTGGTCCGATAATCAGGAACAATTCCTGATGGTGGCGAGAGAATGGTGCATCAGACACCCTGCCGAGGAAGTCTTCGAGAGAGCTCAGGAATTGCGAATCGCCTGCTCACCAGTCTACGACGCTCTAGGGTTATTTAGCCAAAAGCAGCTTTTGGCCCGAAATTGGTTCATTAAAGCTTCGCCGGAAGCAGGAAGCAAGAAGTTACCGGGGTACCCATACAAGCTGAGCGAAACACCTCCAAAGCTGAGTCACCACGCCCCCAAGTTGACAGATGTCGTCAAAGACTGGCCGAAGCATCAGGCTAGGACCCCGCCCTTAAGAACCGCGGTTAGAAAACCGCTAGAGCCCAGAATTCCCACCCATTCGGGTCCACTCGCGGGTGTCCGCATCGTCGAACTTGCGGGGCACTGGGTGGCCCCACTAGCAGGACGCTATCTCGCCGATCTCGGTGCCGAAGTTATCAAATTCGAACCCGCGGACCGCCTAGTGACCCGCCAAACGCGCTTTCCCGGGGGCCAAACCCTCAAATATCACTACAACCGCTCTGCTTACTTTAATCAGATGAACCGTAACAAGTACGCAGGGACAGTTGACCTTGCACAGGACGGGGGCCAAGACCTCGTCAAGAAACTAATTAAAGAGACCGATATCCTCATTGAGAACAACGCCCCTAGAGTCCTCCGCAATTTCGGCCTGACCTACGACAAACTCCGTAAAGAGAATCCTCAGCTCATCATGGCGTCAATATCCGCCTTTGGCCAAACGGGCCCAACGAAAGATTACATAGCTTATGGGGCAAACATAGAAGGTGCGTCAGGGCTTTCGGCCGTTATGGGTTACTCCGACGAGCGCATCCCTTACGCCACCTCGCTCTACTACGCCGACCCAGTTGCTGCTGCCCATTGTGCATTCGCAATCCAGGCCGCTTTGCACTATCGGAGGCAAACCGGCAAGGGGCAGCTTATCGATCTTTCTTTAATGGAAAGTGGCACCCTCTTTTTCGCCGACGCCATGCTCGAATACAGTTTCCGCGGCAGTCTTCAACCCAAACGCGGCAATCGCCATGAACGAAATGCCCCTCAAGGCTGCTACCCAAGCTTGGGGGAAGACATGTGGGTCGTAATTTCCGTTCGTGGGGACCACGATTGGCGACAACTCACAGCGTTGATCAAGGACTCTCGGCTGGACAATAAAGAGTTCAAGACCGAGAAAGGTCGCATGAAGCATCACGACAAGATAGATACGATGATTTCGGAGTGGACCCGTAAACTAGACCATTTACAGGCAGCCGAGCTTCTCCAATCAGGAGGGGTTCCCGCAGCACCGGTCTTAGCAAATTGGGAGATGGTAAGCAGTCTTCACGCTCACGAACGGGGCTTCTACGTTCCCATGGTGCATAAAGACATCGGCGTCTTCCCTTATCCCGGTATGCCATGGAAGCTCTCAACAACTCCCGGGGCAATACGTCGCGCCGCGCCGCGCTTCGGAGAACACAATCGCCTCGCGCTTAAACAAATGCTCAACCTTGACGACCGAGAGATCAACAAATTATATGAGCAAAAGATCATCAGCGACTTTCCACCCCACGACTTGCCAACCCCAGCGCTTCCCAAGAAGACCTAGTCGTCCTTAGGCACAGGTGGGGATGACTTCCTCACCCCACATCTTGAGCGCCTCCATAACCATGTCGTGAGGCATTCCCCCGACTTGGAACTGGCACATCAGCCTCGTCACCCCAATCTCTTCAAATTCTTTGACGATTTCGATGCACTCCTTCGGTTCACCACAAATAACCAATCGCTCCGACTGAATGTAATCCCAATTGGTGTTCTCCCACCAGCGCGTTTCCATCTGGGCGTGTCGGGCATGATCCGCCTCTGTCTTAGGAGAGAAGAACTCGACCAACTTTTGGAAGTACCAAAGCTCATAGTCCTTCATCCTCTCCGCCGCCGCCGTGCTAGTGGCAGCCGTATGCACCGGTACCAGGCAGTTCACTTCTAACTGGCCCCTATCTACGTCGTGGCCCGCGGCCTTCCACGCCCGATTGGCAACAGCAAGATGTGGAGCCAGGCGATCAATAGGCTGCACTGCCGTCGTAGGCATAATATGGAATCCCATCTTCGGATAAAGTTCGTATGACTCCACGCTTCCGGTCGCAGCGTAGATGGGCGGGTGGGGTTTCTGGACGGGCTTGGGCACAACATTAATAGGTTCCGGGAAATTGTAGAACTTACCTGCGTGAGTGAAATCTTCCAGAGTCCAACACTTAAG
>CAZUGG010000198.1:0-15242 GCA_964619905.1 uncultured Dehalococcoidia bacterium | reverse complement strand
AGCCATGCTAGAGGCAGACTTAGGAACACGGCAGATCCGGTAACCGCTGCCGCTAACCAGATGGTACGCAGGAGTACCTCTCCCGTCTGTACCCGAAACAAGAGTTCCCAGGCCTCACCGCCCGCACCTGCCGTTCGGATAATCAGGTAAACCAGCGGAAGGAGTACGGCAGCCCCAATAAGCCCACCGGCCCACCAGAGCCCAGCTGGGGGCCCCGCTCGGCCGCTTAGGAACGGCAATGCCAAAGACAATGACTGGATTCGGACCACAATTCAGACCGGGGATAGACGGAGGCTCACGCTGCGAGCACTCGTAATCGGAGACTAAATTCTACGAAAGTAGTCTACCTACAGCCATAAACTTCGTCAATTCTAAGTTTTTAACAATGGATATACTTGAAACAAGAATACGTGACCAAACAGGAGCGAGAACAGGGTTGACACTAACCATACCTATCGGTATGTTATCGTAACTGGGGTGGCAGCCGGCAACGCTGGACTGGGGATTGGTGAACGAAACAGCATTAGCCATCCTCAGGAGAGGGCAATGGGAAAGCTGATACAGATACTAACCAAAGGTTCGAGACGATACGTGGACCGTTGGCTTGGGATCCAGATGTTACAGGCACCTACCCTGGGCGACCGAGATCTGACTCCCAAGGATGCTTGAAATCCAACCAACTAAAAAGGCCCTCTTGATCGAGGGCCTTTTCTTAAATCGAATTAAAGGTCAAGCTACCTGAACCGACTCCCGGCCAATCGGATCTACAACCAGGCGCGGAGCCACCTGCAAACCAAGGACCACATCCCTGTCTTCCACTTTCATCGTCATGGTCCCTCTGTAAGGGGCAATGTCTGTGACTTCGAGGGTCTCTCCTCGAACCAAGCCGCTTGAAACAAGATACTCGACCAGCTTGGGGTCGTACTCCGGAATACGCTCCACGACCGCACGACCACCAATCTTGATTCTGTCGAGTGGCACTGCGCTGTTCGGAGCCTGATACCCATTCCCTGGAATGGGATGGCCGAATGGGCAGGTCTCCGGACGCCCAAGACGCTGCTGAAGTTTCTCTTCCACTGCAGGCGAGATAGCATGCTCTAATCGATGAGCCTCCGCATGCACAGTATGCAGTTGGAGACCAAGCACATCGACAAGAAGCCGTTCAGCTAACTGATGACGTCTCATGAGAGACTCGGCATGAAGCCGACCATTCTCGGTGAAAGCTATCTCCTTGGATGAGGAAACGTGGATCAGCCCATCCCTCTTCATCCGCCGAATCATCCCGGCTACAGAGGCAAGCGATGTACCCAAGTGCTCGGTGACCGGAGAGAGCGCAAGATGCTCCGCCAGCCGCGTCATAGTGGCGGAAGATCCTTCCTCTTCCTCTAGTTGATATAGGGCCAGAAGGTAATTTTCTGCCAACGGCGACAGGACGACATCACCCGGGTCTGGGACTACGACTTTCGCAGAAGCCATCGGTCGCCCCTTACGTCGCAGGAACTGCCGTCTTTGCAGTCTCCACGATCTTGGCAAAGGCTGCACTATCACGAACGGCTAGATCGGCCAACATCTTACGGTTGGTGTCTACACCCGCCCGTTTTAATCCATCCATCATCGCCCCATAGGTCATGCCGTTCTGGCGTGCAGCGGCGTTTATCCGCGTGATCCACAGTCGCCGCATAAAGCGTTTTCGTTCTCGCCGATGCCGGTAAGCGTAGCTCAATGCCTTAAGCATTGCCTCATTGGCACGGCGAAAAAGCTTACTTTTTGTGCCACGCTGACCCTTGGTCAGGTTGAGCACTTTCTTGTGACGCGCTCGGGTAGTGGTTCCGCCTTTGACTCTGGGCACTAGCCTCTCCGATTACGCCGCCTCAACGGCGACAAACTGTTTAGTTGCCAGGAAGTAGCTTCCTCAGCCGCTTATCGTCAGCCTCGTGGACAACCAACTTGTTATCGTAGAGGCGTTTCGTTGCCGTAGGTTTTTTGCGCCGCAAGTGACTCTTCCCACCCTTGACGCGCAGTAACTTGCCGTTTCCAGATACGTGAAGCCGCTTCTTAGCACCTTTATGAGTTTTAAGCTTGGGCACCCGCAGCTTCCTCCTCTTTCTTTACCGCAACAGCCGATGCGGTGTCTTCAGGAACCAACGGATCCACAGCATCAGCCGCAGACTCTTCGCTCTTCTTGGCCGATGTAGGCCCTGTACCCTTCTTAGAAATCGGGGCAAGGATCATCGTCATCATCCGTCCTTCCATGGACGGTGCCTTTTCAAGCTTGGCCATATCCTCAAGAGCTTCTGCTACTCGTCTCATGAGTCCAATGGCAAGCTCAGGATGAGTGATCTCACGGCCTCGGAAGAGGACCGACATCTTCACTTTGTGTCCTTCCCCAAGGAACTTCTTTACCATTCTCGATTTAAACGCGATATCGTGCTCATCGATGCGCGGGCGCATCCGCACTTCCCGAATGCCAACATTTTTAGTCGTTTTCTTGGACTCGCGTTCCTTCTTGGACTGTTCATACCGGAACTTTCCGTAATCAAGTATCCGTACAACAGGAGGAGAGGCCTGAGTGGCCACTTCAACTAGGTCAAAGTCGGCTTCTTCGGCCATCTTCAGCGCATCTTGCAGCGGGATGACCCCAACCTGCTCACCCTGGTCGCCTATCAACCGCACCTCGCGGGCGCGTATCTGTCGATTGATTCTGTAGTCGCGGGCTATAGCGCTGGGTCCCTCCGCACAAAGAAGCAGGCGCGTCCGCTAAGAACGCATCGTAAAGACAAGGCTGAATATATCATAACGCCAGAAGGGCAGTCAAAGAGATCAAGTCGTTAGAACTTCGAGGAAACCTGTTCTTTAACTTCCTGAATAAAGGCGTCCAAAGACTGCACGCCAAGGTTTTCGCCTGACCGGTCACGAACCGCAACTACATCCTCTTCTTTCTCACGATCTCCAACGACGAGCATGAACGGAATCTTCTGTAGCTGAGCCTCTCGAATCTTAAGGTTCATGCGCTCCGTACGGGCGTCCACCTCGACACGAAGGCCTGCGGCGTCCACGCGGGATTCAATTTCACGAGCATATTCGACGTGCCGGTCGGCGATGGGGATGACGACGGTCTGGACAGGAGCGAGCCATGTAGGAAACGCACCCCCAACATGCTCGATCAGGATCCCCATAAAGCGGTCGAGCGACCCCAGCAGGGCCCGATGGATAATCGCCGGGCGGGCGGGAATTCCTTCCTCCGTAATGTATTCAAGGTCGAACCGTTCAGGCAAAGAGAAATCCAGCTGAAGTGTTCCAAGTTGCCACTCGCGATTGAGAGCATCATTGACGTAGAAATCGATCTTCGGCCCGTAGAAAGCCCCCTCTCCCGGCATGAGTTCAAAGTCCAATTGCTGGGAGCTGAGAACCTTGTTGAGGATTTCCTCAGCGCGCGTCCAAGTCTCATCTGTACCAACGTGCTTGTCCGGACGAAGGGACAGATAGATACGTACGTCATCGAAGCCGAATAGATCATAAGTCTGCCTGAGCGTCTCAACGAAATTCGCTATCTCAGGCTCAATCTGTTCTGGCATACAGAAGATATGGGCATCATCCTGAGCGAAGCTTCGAACGCGCGTAAGCCCGTGGGTTACCCCCGAGCGCTCGTTCCGGTGCAGTCGACCGAAGTCAGCATACCTTAACGGAAGGTCACGGTAGGAGTGGAGTCGGGACCGGAACATCATGGCGTGCCCGGGACAATTCATCGGCTTGACAGCAAATTCCCTGTCGTCCACATCTAGGAAGTACATATTCTCGCGAAAGTTGTCGTAGTGGCCCGATGTTTTCCAGAGGTCAGATGAAAAGATCTGCGGCGTGATGACTTCTTGGAAACCCTGGCGGCGATAAATGTCCCTGATGTAATCGACAAGAAGGTTGTAAACGACCGTGCCTTTAGGAAGAAAGAAGGGGGTTGCCGGTGCCACTGGGTCAAACATTACCAATTCCAGCTCGCGCCCTAGCTTTCTATGGTCGCGCCTCGCTGACTCTTCTAGCATGTGCAGATAGTCGTGAAGGTCTTTTTTCGACTCAAAGGCCGTGCCGTAAATACGTTGAAGCATCTTATTGCTCTCGTCGCCGCGCCAGTAGGCGCCTGCAACGTTGAGCAGCTTGACGGCCTTGATATCTCCTGTGCGGTTTACATGCGGGCCCTCACAGAGATCTGTGAAGCTGCCATGCGTGTAGGTAGTGATTGGCTCGCCTTCAGGCACATTCTCGATGCTCTCTAACTTGTACCCATTGTCGGCGAAGCGGAGCATCGCGTCCTCGCGACTGATTTCATCGCAGACAAAAGGTTGGTTAGCACCCATGATCTTCTTCATCCGCACCTCGATCTGTTTGAGCTCTTCCGAGGTGATGTGATGATCGAGATCGATGTCGTAGTAGAACCCATCTTCAGTCGGGGGTCCTATTGTGAGCTTGGCGTCCGGCCAAATTGACGTTATTGCGTCGGCCATAACGTGGGAAGCAGAATGACGGATCTTATGACGTAACTCTGCCAGGGCAGTTTTTTCTTGCGCTGAGGTACTCACCGACGCCTCCAACAAGATTATAAGGGGAAGACCGGAAGTAAGCGACGCTGAAAGCTCTGTTTGTGCGAGACTCTATTTTTCGAGTCCACACGCGACTGCATAGCCGATTCCGAAACTCTGCTTCGCCTATGCAATGCTGAGCTAGAAGCGGCTAATCACAGTTTCGTTCATGCGATCCATCCACTGGGCCACGTAGTCCACTGACATGCGACCGTCTCGAGGGAATTCTGGCCTCAGGAAGAGCCGATCAACTCCAGCCTGCTCATACTTTTTGGCGCTGTCCAAATTATTCTCGCCCAAAGTGTTAGTCATCGAAATCTCAAAGGGCATACCGGCGCGGCCCGCGCCTTCACGCCATTCTTGGATCTCCTGAATCAGCGTTTGGGCCTCCCGCGGCGTGCTTCCCTGTGCACTGAGCCACCCATCGCCCAAAAGAGCTGCTCGGCGCCTTGCGGCTAGGGTCTCGCCGCCGATCTGAATCGGAGGACCCGGCTTTTGGGAAGGCTTTGGGTTGAACTTCACCGGACCGAAATCGTAGAACTCACCGTGGTGCTCGATGACTTCTTCAGACCACAATCGTCTTAACACTTGAATCGCCTCGTCCGCGCGGCGGCCTCGGGTGTGGAAGTCTTCCCCAGCAACCTCAAATTCCTCTTTCAACCAACCAACACCAGCACCCAGAATTACTCGACCTTGAGAGATCCGGTCAAGCGTCGCAACAGCCTTGGCAGTGACGAATACGTTCCGCAGGGGCAGGATGTACACCTGCGTTCCGAGCCGAATTCTGGAGGTCACCGCAGCCACGCTAGCAAGGGTAACCCAGGGATCGAAGTACGGAGTGTCCGCGTCGACCCCGGGGAAACCACTCTCTGAGTAGGGATAGAGAGGCGTTATATCTAGCGGGAAGACCAGATGCTCGGGCATAAAGAAACTATCAAAGCCTGCAGCCTCTGCCTTCTGCGCCACAATCCCATATGACCGAAGGCTTACCCCGAGTGTGAAGTATCCAAACTTCATGATGCAGTTCCCCCTCAGGCACTTCTGGCCAAAAGCAGAGGGACCTTAACACGCCCTACCTATTTGGCTCAGCGTAAGGCTCTCATATGAAACCGATTGACAGGCCGCGATCCAGATGACAGGCTGCACCGGCTGGGCCTACAAACGCGTCCCACTAACCGTCGGCCGTGAACTAAAGGAGTCAGATCGTGAACTTCACCTTCACCAAAGAGCACAACGATTTCGCACAAGAGGTGGAGGAATTCATCAAGGCTGAGCTATCTCCGCGCATCCTAGCCGGCGAGAGCGCCTACACCGACGAAAACTTCGACGACTCAATGGCATTCCGCAAGAAATTAGGTAAGAAAAAATGGATAGGCATCGGCTGGCCAACAGAGTACGGAGGTTTAGGGGCGAGCCATACAATGCAGATGCTCTTCCACGACAAGATGGTCTACTACAACGCCCCTCTGGACCACCAAGCGTACCAAGTCGGCCCGGCGATTATCTCGTTCGGGAGCGACATCTTGAAGAAACGGTTCCTGAAAGCGACAGCAGAACAGGAGATCGTGTGGGCGCAGGGATTCTCGGAACCTAATGCCGGTTCGGACTTAGCAAGCCTGGCAACTACGGCCGTAGCTGATGGTGACGAATATCTGATTAATGGACAGAAGATCTGGACTACCTATGGGCATAAAGCAGATTGGATCCACATACTGACGCGCACCGATCCCAAAGTGCCGAAACACAAGGGAATCTCCTACTTCATCATGGATATGCATCAGCCGGGCATCACAATTCAGCCACTAATCAACATGGCAGACGAACACGACTTCAACCAAGTCTTCTTTGACAACGTCCGGGTACCAAAAGAAAACCTAATCGGCGACCTCAACCAGGGCTGGTACGTGGCAATGACGACTCTGAACAACGAGCGGTCTGGGATTCGTGATGTGGCGATGGCCCAGAGAGCACTTGATTACATCCTGGACTCAGTCCGAGAGGCACCGCTGATCCTAGGTTCGGTCAGAAAAGACCCGCTGCTCATGAACCGTCTCGCTGACATGACCGCTGGCCTGCGAGCGGCTCGAATGCTTTCATACCGAGTCGCATGGATGCAAGAGAACGGCCTAGAACCAATCCGCGAGTCCTCCATGGCAAAACTCTACGCCTCTGAGCTAGGTATGGAGATCGGACGCTTGGGCATGCAAGTGCTAGGCCTTCATGGCCTCCTCCGCGACGGTAGTCCACATGCAATCAACAAAGGCCTCGTTGGCCACGAGTACATCAGCAACATCCCCTCCACCATCGCGGCGGGTAGCTCGGAAGTTAATCGGAACATCATCGCAACTAAAGGCCTCGGGCTACCTAGGTAACTCAGCACGGTTGAACGAACAAAGGCCAACTATCTCGCACCTGGGAGATCAGCATGTTAGACAGGTCCGGTCCCGCTAAATTTCACCTCAGGCTCCTCACTCATCGATGGGACCTGGGTCCTGAGTTCACAAGTGCTGAGGGCATTAAGTCCATGGCCCGCGCCGCTGAGAAGAACGGTTTCGACGCAGTAGAGCTCACCCACCATTGGATCCCCGAAGCAGAATGGACTGCCAACCTAGGAATCCATCCACTTGATCCATGGGTTGCCCTTGGGGTCGCGGCGGCGGCCACGACAAACCTTCGAGTCCAGACCCACGTTCTGATCCTCCCATACCAAAACCCCTTCATCGCCGCCAAGTCGGCCGTTACTGTGGACGTAATCTCCAACGGCCGCTTAACGATCGGTGTCGGGGCGGGCTTTCTCAAACCAGAGTTTGACGCGCTGGGAGTAAGCCGAGACGAGCTTAACGACCTCTCCGACGAGGCCATCGATGCCATGAAGGCAGCATGGACTGGAGAAATCTTCGATTTTGAAGGCCGCCACTTCACTGCCCGAAACTGCGTGATGAAACCAGTTCCGATCCAGAAACCACATCCACCCATCTGGGTAGGCGGGAACAGCCGGAAGGCAATGCGCCGTGCCATCGACAAATGCCAAGGCTGGATCCCCGTCCCCGGGACACTGCCTAGGACACTTACGCCCACTCTGAGCACACTTGATGACTTCCGTGAACGTATTAAGTTGGCCGAAGAGTACGCTGATCAGGTGGGACGCAAGGAACCGCTGACCCTGTGCACCAGCGGAGTAGGCGGACTCGACTCCACATACCCACCCGACTTCGACCATGGTCCCGTTCTGGAACGAATCAGCGCTTTGAGGGAGATCGGATTCAGCGTGTTCACTTGTATGCTCCCCGCTGAATCACGGGCACAGTATTCGGAGAACGCAGCACGGTTCAAGGATCAAGTTATCGATGTGGTGAACTCTTGAACCGTATCGGCCTCCGAATCGAAGCCGACGCAACATTTGCCCTTCGCAACTCGACGACGGGATCTAACCGTGCAAGCCTCGGCTTCGACCAGATTCTATCGACCGTGAAGTTTGCAGATCAGCTTGGATATCACTCGACGTGGCTCCCCGAGGGCTTCGGCAGAGACGCAATCGTGTACTTATCAGCGCTCGGACTCAGCACGGAGAGCATCAAACTCGCAACGGGAATACTCTCCACCTATGCCCGCACCCCTACGATGACCGCAATGTCAGCTGCCACAATCGATCAGCTTAGCGGCGGGCGCTTTATTCTCGGCCTGGGCGTTGGCCATGAGCCCATGACACAGGACGGCCACGGCGTTCCGTTCCATCGTCCGGTCACGCGGGGTAGGGAGACCATCGAGATAATCCGACAGCTATTAAGTGGATCCTCCGTAACATTCAATGGCAAAGTCTTCCGAACAAACAAAGCGACCCTCAATGTCCAACCGATTCAAGATCAGTTGCCTGTGTACCTAGCTGCGCTCAAGCCCAAGATGGTACAGCTCGCCGGTGAAGTCGCTGACGGAGTGCTTCTGAACTTCTCTCCAAAGACATATGTCGAACAGGCAGTGGGCTTAGTACGCGATGCTGAAGCCCGCAGTGCCCGCACGCCTGGTTCCTGCGATGTCGCGTGCTACGTCCGCGTTGCCGTCACCCACGACTACGAGGCATCAAAACCCACGTTGCAGCAGATCCTAGCAGGAAGGCTCCGTCTACCCTTCTACGCGCGTTATTTCGAAAAGCTTGGGTTCGAAGAGGAAACGGGCAGGATCACAACAGCACTGGAGCGTGGCGACGAACAGTCTGCAATGGACGCGGTTACCGACCGCCTCATTCATGCGATGGTCATCGTGGGAACGGCGGCGGAATGCCGAACACAGCTCAATGAGTGGCGCGCGGTAGGCTTGAGCCTGCCAATTATCGCCCCTATCAGGACCGGAGCGGCCCTAGAGTCAATCGAGGACACCCTTGAGGCATTGGCACCGGACGCTTAAATTTGGCACCGGCACCTAGCCACATGGACCATCGGAATATCATTGCCGAGTTAACCAGCGGCCTTGAATTGTGACAACACCTCTATCCTGAAGCGATATCTATCCAAAGCGGTGAGCACTTCCTGTGTGTCAATTAGCCGCTTGGGCTATGACGAACCGAGGTCGATCAGATTCATCAGTATGGTATTCTCCCAGCCAATTTACCTGAAGTAGGTCTGGGGTGGCCATGATCAACGACAGCGCGCTACCAGATTTCGACTCTCTGCCGGGCAGTCAGGGTGCGCCGAGGGACACATCTTGGGGATTATTCGGCGACTCATACGAATTGGGCACCCTGAACTTTCTTACCCCCGAGCGTGTCGCTTCGGCGGCAGCCCTGGTTAAAACAGGACGACGCTTTAACCTCAGCCTCCCGCTGAATCTACCATCGCACACCCATTCAGCAGAGGCCAAGATCAGACCGAGCTGGATGCCTGAACCTAAAGAGGGGGAGGAGCCCCCAGGGCGTAGACCTTACAAGCACGACATGTGGGTAATGCCGGACGGGCTTCTCAAGGACGAAGTTATTCACGATTTCAACCCACAGGCGTCGTCTCAATGGGACGGACTGGGGCACATCCGCCATCCCAAACACGGCGGCTACAACGGCGTCAACCCAAGCGACATTCGCCCTGGAAACGACTCCAAACTAAGCATCGGAAAGTGGGCCGAGGCCGGCGGAATCATCGGTCGAGGGATTCTTGTCGACATAGTACGTAACGCGGATCTTTTTCCCGAGAATTATGACCCCAAGGTCTTCACTCCAATCACGCCAGAGATCATCGAAGCCATCTGCGAGCGCCAGAAGATCGAGGTTCAAGCTGGCGACATCCTTTGTTTCTACACTGGATGGATGGAAGCATTCGCCGACAGCCGAGGCGACTTTCAAGTGAATTTGCTAGGCGTCGGACTTTCCCCCGGGAAGGAAATCCCCCGTTGGCTATGGAACCACCGAGTCTCAGCCGTCTGCGCCGACAACACTGGGGTTGAGGCCTATCCCTGGGAGCCACAAAGAGGCCGGTCACTGCATACTGGACTGCTGAATTTCCTTGGTATGCCACTGGGTGAGCTCTTCGACCTCAAACATTTAGCCGCGGACTGCGCTAAAGACCAAATTTACGAGTTTTTCTTCTGCGCCTTGCCGTTGAATCTTCCGGGCGGGGTAGGATCACCAGCAAACGCAGTGGCAATAAAATAGAGGAGCAAACTATGGTCATAGCCGAAGAAATCACTCTAGCCTTCATGGACCCGAGGGGGTCGGTCCGTAAGATGACCAACAATTTGGCGCCGCGACCGCCTGACCTCTCGGGCAAGGTGCTCGGTGTTGTTGACGACGGCCTGCCCAACTGCGACGACCTGCTTGGCGGCGTGACTGAGGAACTTGGAAAGCGTTACAGGTTGGCGGACGTCATAAGAGTAGTTAAACCTAGCTTCTCATCACCCTTGCCCAAAGCAGCCCACGACGAATTGGCACGGCGTATCGATGTCGCGATAGTCGGCGTCGGCATATGAGGATCTTGCACGTCTTGCTGTATGCATGACGCAGTCAATTTAGAACAAGTCGGTATCCCCGCTGCCGTGATAGTCGAGGATCTGTTCGAAAAGGCCGCAAACACCAAATTGCGAATGATGGGAATGAGAGAATTCGAACCAATTGTCGTACCACACCCTTTGGGAGTAGCAACTGAGGCCAAGCACAAGGGCCAAGGGGTAGTAGAGCAAGTCATTTCCTGGCTGACCACGGGGAAGCTCAGTGCATGAAGCTCGGTCTCGAATTCCCAAACACAGCTCAGGGCACCCTTGATGCCATTGAAACCTATTTCAACCGAGGGTTAACCGACGGCCTTCCGGTCGTCCCACCGACAAAACCAGCGGTCGAGGCGATGCTTGCGACTGTAGACCGTGCCGCCAACGAAGAGTTGGGTGAGGTGCCCCCGCGACTCGGCCTCGCCACAATCGAGTCGATCGCAATAAACGCCGTAATGGCGGGATGCAAGCCAGCATACTTCCCTGTAGTAATAGCAGCGGTTGAGGCAATACTAGAGCCAGAGTTCAATCTCAACGGCGTACAGGCGACAACAAATTCCGTGGCACCGCTCGTAATCGTCAGTGGATCTATTGTCGACGATCTCGGTTTCAACTATGGCTTCAACTGTTTCGGTCAGGGAAACCGGGCCAACGCCACCGTAGGCCGAGCCGTTCGCCTCGTCATGACTAACTTGGGGGCTGGACATCCGGGAACCGGGGATAAATCGACCATGGGACAACCAGCCAAGTACAGTTTCTGCGTTGCAGAGTCGCCAGATTCACCATGGGAGGCCCTTCATGTGGAGCATGGCCTGCCTCCCACTACGAGCGGAGTTACGGTAATGGCGGCAAACTATCATATTTTCCTCGGTGGTGGCGGAAGAGGACCCGACGAGACCTCGGTCGTCAACGACACTCTAAGGGCCTACGGCGATGCAGTGAAGTCCATAGAAGGCGACTTCCTGCTCCAATTCGGCGGCCAGGTTGGACTAGTGTTCAACCCCTATAAAGCGAACCTGTTGGCCGGTCAAGGCTGGGACAAAAAGAAGATTAAGGACTACCTGTTTGAACATTCACATGTGCCGTTGCCAGAATCGCTACACACCAGAGGCGAAGACGAGGAGCGGGTGCCCGCAGCATTCCGAAACGCTCCCGCCGGGACTCCCTTTCCCCTGGTACGCAAGCCAGAGAATTATCAGATATTCGTAGCCGGCGACTCTTATGCCTCTTTCGCAGCGTTACTCGTGGGTTGGGGATATATGGGTGGATACGCCCAAACCAAAATGATCAGACGTCTTTAGCGACCCGTGAATTTTGGCGTGCGCTTCTCTTGGAACGCAGCTATTGCTTCCTTGGCATCCTCAGTCTGCATCATGGTACCCATGACCTGATACGAGTAATCCAGAATAGCCGCGCTATCCCCCTGCTGTGCCATACGGACAAGCCGCTTAGTCATTTGCGTGGCTAAAGGCGCGTTTGCAGAGATCCGCTCAGCAAAGGCGCGTGTCTTTTGTTGCAATTCTTCGGGTTCGACAAGCTCGTTGAGCACACCCATCTCCTGAAGCTCCTGCGCCTCAAAGATCTCACCAGTAAAGAGAATCTTACACGCATTGGCCCAGCCAACAACCTTGGGCAGTGTTATCACCGCACCGCTATCCGGAACTAGACCTAGTGCCACATGCCGGTCGCCCATTTTGGCCATCGTCGAGCCTATGCGGTAATCACACAGCATTGCCAGCTCGAAGCCAACACCAATCGCCGCCCCGGGAATTGCCGCTACGAACGGCTTGTTGCTGTTAAGCATTATGTGGGGAACCTTCGGCGAACCTAGCCAATCAACCATCGACCTAGCCTGTGCTTTCCCAGCCTCATCTTTGAGATCAAGGCCAGCACAAAAGGCCCGACCAGCGCCGGTCAAAATGACACACGCCACTTCCGGATCTGCATCTGCATCAGTGAGGACTTCCGGCAGAGTCTCCCGAATTCCTGCTCCCCACGCATTTAGTCTATCTGGCCGGTTTAATGTGATCGTTGCGATTCGGTCGGCCTTTTGGTAAAGAACATCGGGCATCTGCAACCTCCAACTGATTTCGAGGCCTCAACCGAGACCTAACTCCCTATGAAGACGGGGGGCCGTTTTTCCATAAATGCAGTAAGCGCTTCCTTCGAATCTTCCGACTCAACCATCGAGCCCATTACTCGCATCGCGTAGGCCAGTACTCCATCTACTTCAGCGGTTTCTGTCATCCGGAGCAACCGCTTCGTCATCTGGGTTGCGAGCGGTGCATTCGCTGCAATGCGTCGGGTGAACGATCGCGCAGCTTCCTGTAATTCCTCGGGTTCAACGACTTCGTTTAGGATCCCAAGAGTGAGAAGCTCAGCGGCCTCGTAAATGTCACCACTCAACAGGATCTTGGCAGCGTTTGCCCACCCCACAGTCCTGGGAACGGTTATCATCGCGCCACAGTCCTGCACGAGGCCCATCGATACGTGGCGATCTCCCATCTTCGCCTCTATTGACCCAATTCGGTAATCGCAAAGCATCGCGATCTCGAAGCCAATCCCGATGGCCGCACCAGGAACTGCCGCGACAAACGGCTTGTTACTGGCGAGCATGATCTTGGGAATCGATGGCGTTTGGAGCCAATCCCTCTTACGCTCATCAGCCTCGTTCTCCTCTTTGAGATCTAGGCCCGCACAGAAGGAACCCTCTGCCCCTGTTATTAGGATGCACCGAACCTCCGGATCCCGGTCAAACTGAGCAAGGCACTTCGGGAATAGGGTAGGAATATCCCCACCATAAGCGTTCAGCCGATCAGGCCGATTAAACGTAATCGTCGCCAACCCGTCGGCTACCTCGCATATCAAGTCCGCCATTAATCCTCTTTCGGCGTTCGAAACTGCCAGAAGTTTGGCTGGCGCTTCTCAAAGAAGGCTGTTTGGGCCTCCTTCACCTCAGGCCCGTCGAAGTAATCGGGGTAAAGCTGCCGTTGGTTGATCCCAAAATGCCCTTCGTAACGATAGGCCTCGTTGTCAAAGGTGGCCTTCAAGATCTCGATGCACGACGGACTTAGCGCCAAGACCTCTTCGCACCAAGAATCAATTGCTTCGTCAAACTCGGCAAGGGGCACGACCTTATTAGCCAGGCCCATTTCTAGCCCCTGCTGCGCGTTATAACGACGGCACAGCATCCACATCTCCCTGGCCTTCTTATGCCCCACAACATGTGTGAGGTAGGACACGTAATAGCCGTCAGCTGGGCTGCCCACTCGAGGCCCTACCTGGCCAAAGATCGCATTGTCAGCAGCAATCGTGAAGTCGCACATGTACGCAAGATGGTTCCCACCGCCAATGGCATAGCCCTTAACCGCGGCAAGCACGGGAACACGAGTGACGCGGAGCATCTTCTGCATCGACGAGCCGTAACTAAAGCCAATGCCATAGTTTTCTCCCGCCTCCCACTTCACGTCACCTCCGCTGCAGAAGGCTCGGTCTCCAGCTCCTGTTAAAACAACAATGCCCACCATCGGGTCGCGACTGGCATCGTCGAAGGCATAGCGCATCTCGTCAGTGGTATGGTCAGTCACCGCGTTATGTACCTGCGGTCTATTGATGGTAATACGCGCAGCGTGAGCTCCCGTCTCGACGATGGATTTCTTTTCGTAGATGATCTCTTCGAAGTTGTGCCCTTCCACTTGCTGCCATTCAGTCCAAGTCATGGTTCAATTCCTTTCATCCTTCTACAAATCGATCTCTTAGCCGACGCCAACCACCTCTCAGGTGCCTAGGCTTAGTAAGTCGGCCCTTTTTAGACCCCACTAAAAAGGCCGCCACGAACAACCGAGAGAACATTACAGGGCGATCAGCCCTTCTTACTCAGGGCGGGGCAGCAAAACACCTGTATTCATGGGGTTGAGTGGCCCATCGGCTAGCAGCTTGTTGCGCCAGTCGAGTGCAATGTGCTGAGTTTGTTTGCGCCACACGGCGACGGCTGGGTCGGATTCATAGGCTTTCTCCACATTAGCCCAGGCCGGCCAATCTTTGATCGCCCAGATGCAGATGACCTCGGATTCGTTGACCATCATGGAACGACCCGCGAAGCAAAGCTTAAGTCCCAGGCGATCCGCTACTGGAATCCAAAGTTCTTCCATCATGCTGAGGTAGGTCTTCGCCTGTCCCGGCGCCACTCGAATTAACTCGTGATAATAGACCCCCCCCTTAGTACCCGCCTTGACGTTTTCTTCAATCGTGGGTGAGTAGGTGGCGGGCCTTACAAGGCGATCGTAGCCACCACTCCGATATTCTTGCGCTTTACCCCACCACTTTTCCAAGGTGGGATCCTGATGCTTTGGATTATTGAGCTCGATCTCAAAGTTCTTCGCCAAAGCGTGAATGCCGTCGAGTTCCCACATATTGGTCGTTTCTGGCCAGCGCTCGCTCGTACCCACGGTGGCCCACACCCCAAAACACTTCATGTTACGTTCACGGCCAATGGGCTCCCACCCTTCAGTCATGTGCCTGATGTAGGCCGCTCTGTTCTGCAAGATGATGTCGACGAATTCGTGGATATATACCTTGTTGTTAGCCATGAGGTTCCTCGTTATTAAATCAGCCTGGCTAGAGAATCTTGCCTGTATTCATGGGATTTAGGGGGGAAGGCGCCAGTAGCTTGTTGCGCCAGTCGATCGCGACATTCTGAGTAGT
>CAZUGG010000197.1:0-4271 GCA_964619905.1 uncultured Dehalococcoidia bacterium | reverse complement strand
GGTCGACTTCCTCGTTGAAGCCTTCCAGTCGTTGGTTGCTCAGCCGGGGGTTGACCCGAACCGCGTCGGTTATGTTGGCATCTGTGTCGGATCTTCCCTCTCGTTCCTTGCCGCAGCCGACAAACGTATTGCCAGCCAGGTCGACTTTCTTAGCTGGTTCGGCGGCTACTATAAAGCCGATAGGTTTGTAGCCGCCGTGGTCAGCGAAACGGTCGTCGACGGCGACACGATGCTTGCCTGGGAACCCAATCATCTGACAAAAGAAGTGGTACGAGGGTTGCTCCTAGATTTCATCGACGACCCCATCGAACGTCACACGGTGGCCCGAGCCATAGAAGGGGATGCAGATGTCGACAGCTCATCGCTCACAGCAACTTCCCAAGTCATACTCAGCCTCACGCGTAGCCCGGACGTCGTTGTAGCCGGCGAAAGGGCGCGGGATTTGCCCTTACCAGTTCTCGCCACGCTGCGGTCTCTATCCCCCGAATCGGTCAAGTCGCAGGTGCAGGCTCGTCTTTACGTCATGGCAGACCGTGGTGACAACCTCATTCCTTATCAAGAAACCAGGTCGTTTGTGGAAGATCTCGACAACCGGATCCGCCGCTACAGCGAGTTCGACGTGTTTACCCATGTAGACCTAGACCAACTCTCCAGCCCGATCCGAACGGCACCCCAGCTCGCCCGTCTCTACACCCACCTCCACAGCCTATTCTACGATCTCCTTTAATCATCTTGGCTTGCCTAGAGCCGCGGGGCTAGAATAGCCCCATGCCAAGGGGGCTCTTATGAAGTACGAGAACCTTCTCACTGATACCAGGGACAGGGTCCGCTACATCACGCTGAACCGTCCCGAGAAACTAAACGCCCTAACCAAAAAGCTGATGGACGAGCTGCTCGAGGCTGCCAGGGAGGCTCAAGGGGACGACGGCGTCGGCTGCCTCGTCATCCAAGGGGCGGGCCGTGCCTTCTGTTCCGGATGGGATTTGACCCCGCGTAACGACGATAAAAAGGGCCACGGAGATCAAGCACACGAGACTGTTAGTATTCGATCAGACCTCGACAGCCTTACCGCCCGATCGGGGCGCTGGTCAACGCTTTGGAACCTTACTAAACCAATCGTCGTCAAAATTCACGGCTACTGCCTCGCGGGCGGGACGGATCTTGCACTGAACTGCGACATGATTATTGCAGCCGAAGACACCCTTATAGGATTCCCTGCTGTTCGCTCTATGGGCTCCCCGGCGACCCACATGTGGACGTATATGGTGGGGCCCCAATGGGCCAAGCGCCTACTTCTAACGGGAGACATGATCGACGGAAGAGCTGCGGAGCGAATCGGGCTAGTCATGCAGGCAGTGCCCTCCCAGCAACTGGAAGACGAGGTGCACCAGCTTGCTTCAAGCATCGCCTTGGTTCCCTATGATCTCCTCGCGCAAAACAAGTCCATCTGCAATAAGGCCACCGAACTAATGGGAAGGACAATTCTCCAAGAATTGGCCCGGGAATCAGACGCCATCGCGCACAAGTCTCCGGCCGCACTGGAGTTCAGCCGACTCGCCAAGGAAGAAGGCCTGAAAGCGGCCTTAGCCTGGCAGAACGAAAAGTTCAAGCGCTAGGCATGGTCCCTCGCCGATCCTGTACAGCGCTTTCATGAGACTTCGGCGCCCCTTCTTCTACGGCTGGGTGATCGTTGCCGCAGGCGCGGGCGCCAATGCTCTTACCTCCGGCTTCTACCTGCTAGGCATGGGCGCTTACTTTTTGCCTGTTGCCGAAACATTCGGCGCCTCAAAGACTGCCGTCTCCGGAGTCTTCTCGTTCGCACGGCTTGAAGCCGGCATTCTTGGGCCTTTTCAGGGTTGGCTCATCGATCGGTTCGGGGCGCGCCCTATCATGATCTTTGGCATCACCCTGCTGGGAGCCGGGTTCATCATTCTGAGCCAAGTACCCTCGTTACTTTGGTTCTACGTTGTCTTCATTCTTTTAGTCGCGCTGGGGCAGAGTTTCGGCCTGGGGCCGCCCGTGTTCGCCACCATAGTCAATTGGTTTGTTCGTCAAAGGACAATGGCCTTAGGACTCGTACTCTCCGGCTCGGCCATCGGCGGCCTCATCGTCCTAGCCATCGCCTGGTCGATCGAGAACAACGGCTGGCGTGAAACTGCTTTCTTCTCAGGTTTTGTGATCTGGGGTGCGGGCCTCCCCATAGCCTTGCTCATGCGATACCGCCCGGAACCGTACGGCTACCAACCCGACGGTGCGCAAGCTCGGGCGAACGGTGATGCAAGCGCTGAGACGGCATTGGCCGAGGTTGATTTCAGCCCAAAAGAAGCCCTCCGTACTCGCCAGTTCTGGGTGATGAACGTGGGGTTCCTTTTTCGAATGATGGGGAGCGCTGCAGTCCCTGTACACCTAATCGCTTTCCTAGTGGAAGACGCTGCTTTTTCCACGACGCAAGCAGCCCTCATCTTGGGCTTAATCGGACCCGTAGGGCTCGGCGGCCGACTCGGCTTCGGGATATTGGGCGACGCCTTCACCAAGCGCTATGTTCTAGTCGCCGCTATCCTGCTACAAACGGCGAGCATGCTCGTCCTCGCGTTCACTACCGAGCTCTGGCACGGCCTGCTTTTTCTCGTCCTGT
Source organism: uncultured Dehalococcoidia bacterium (assembly GCA_964619905.1). Classification (GTDB taxonomy): domain Bacteria; phylum Chloroflexota; class Dehalococcoidia; order SHYB01; family SHYB01; genus DAOUKH01. The sequence continues at coordinate 1,636 of CAZUGG010000197.1, read as the reverse complement.
TTGCAACTGGTCACGGCGGGGGCGCTCCAGTGTGGCTGGCAACACGTGGCGAATATTTCGGACGGAAGCATTACGCAACTATCTCGGGTTACGGTTCCGTGCTGATGCTCGCAGGGAGCGTTATCGGCCCGTTGGTAGCGGGTATCATGAGCGACCATATCCACGACGGATACGCCCTCTCTTTTATCCTAATCGCAGTGCTCTCGACCGTCGGGGCCGTAATGATATTTTTCTCCCCACCACCAAAGCCCAGCCGTCTCTCGGTTCCGGCGCACAACCGATGACGCTGGTATAGTTGCCCTGCCGAGACCTAGCCATGCGTTTCACATTTACACTCGAGCAACAGTCCTTTCGTAAAGAGGTTCGTGACTGGCTACGAGGCATCCTCCCGAGATAACAGGTGGGGCGTGACTTCGTCGGCAAAAGCGAAGTCGAATCGGAAGATACGCGCTACTCACCCGCGTTTTCTCGGGAGCTCGGCAAGAAAGGCTGGATCGGGCGGGCCTGGCCCATCGAGTACGGCGGACAAGGCCTAGGCTACATCGAGCAGATGATCTTCAACGAAGAGATGGCTCGCAGCAGAGCCCCGTGCGGCTACCACATCCCCTCAGAACGCCAGATGGGCCCCAGCATTCTTCAGTTTGGAAATGAGGAGCAGAAGGCCTTCTTCGTCAGAGGGATTATTGCGGGGGAAATAGGCTTCGCTATCGGATATACCGAGCCAAATACCGGGTCAGACCTAGCAGGCCTTCAAACAACAGCCGTCAAGGATGGTGACGACTACGTGATCAGCGGTCAGAAAATGTGGGCCGGTGGAGCGCACTTCGTCGACTACCTGTGGACCGCGGTACGAACCGACCCAGCGGCCCCCAAGCATCGCGGCGTTAGCGTCTTTGTTATACCGCTGAAGGGAACCCCCGGCCTTTCAATTCGTCCCTTCTACACCATGGCAGGGTCACGCATGAACGAGGTGTTCTTCGACAACGTACGGTTGCCTTCCTCTGCTATGGTCGGGGAAAGGGATCGTGGCTGGTACACCGTAGCCCACAATCTAGACTTCGAGCGTTCCGGAATTGAGCGCATTGTGCAGGCGGAGATGCTCCAGGAGCAGGCCCTCGCGATACTCCGCGACACAAGCCCTTGCATCCTGACCGACCCTTTAGTTCGCCACCGGCTTGCGGAAACCGCCATAGAGATCGCAATGGAACGCAACCTGGCCTACCGCGTCACATCCATGCAAGCGGAGGGCCTCGTCCCCAACAGGGAGGCCTCGGTCTCTAAACTTGTCGGGTCGGAGGTCGGCCAGCGTCAGTGCAAGCTACTGATTGACACGTTGGGACACTACGGGACTTTGGCTCGCGGCTCCAAATACGCCTCGCTTCGAGGGAAAGTGTTGCGCAAGTATCTCGACTCGGTAGCCAACACCATCCGCGCAGGAACCTCCGAGATCCAGCGCAACATCATTGCAACGCGAGGGCTCGGGCTTCCCCGATAGTCGTCGGTAGCGGGAGCCGTTCCGCCGTGCTTTGGATTCAGCGATGAGCACCTTCCTGCGGTGGGAGCCACCCCTGGGATATCCAGAGCCCCGGCTTCAGGCGGTGCGAGTGGCCGTTGCCTTATACTGAAGGCTCCAACC
>CAZUGG010000196.1:0-5216 GCA_964619905.1 uncultured Dehalococcoidia bacterium | reverse complement strand
GCTTAGGAAGACGAAGATGCATGACGTCACGATTGAGACAACCTGGGTCCCTACCAACTTCGATCGACGCTCTAGACGATCGGCCAGAACCCCGGCGAACGGACTCACGATGAGGTTCGGAAGTGACCGGACTCCGAATAGCGCTGAAACAGCGAACACGGAGTCGGTCATATCGAGGATGATCCAACTGAGCGCCACCTGCTCCATCCATTGACCGCCGCTTGAACCGAGGACGCCGAGGAGGACGACCCGGTAGTCTCGATGGCGTAAAGACCGGAAGGTGTTAAAGCTGGACAGGGGGTTTGTGGCCTTAATCTCTTGCTAAACGACTCGTTCGGGTTTGTCTGTCGTGATCTTCAGACGCCTTGTTCCTGAGAAGGGATGACCGGCCAGTTGAAGGTGCGATGTACATTAAAACCCTTCCCCCGTACGTTCAAGGTGTAGGACATGGCTGGCGGTCTTACCGACGACCGCTGCTATACTGAGCCGCCTTCCTCTCCCGGTAGCTGGTCGATAAATGCCCCAAGCCCATAAACCGGCCCTAAGTAACGTCAGGGTTCTCGACTTCACGTCAGGCGTCGCGGGGCCATTCGCCACCAAGATTATGGCTGCAATGGGGGCTGAGGTGGTAAAGGTGGAAACTCCTGACGGCGGAGACCCTGCCCGGCACATGGGGCCCTTCGAAGGCGACGTTCCACATCCGGAACGCAGCGGTGTATTTCTGGACCTCAATGCGGGGAAGAAGAGTGTAACGCTTGATCTAGCTTGCCCCACAGCTGCCGATATGGCTAGACGCATGGCGGATAAGGCCGACATTGTGGTCGAAGGTTTCGGCCAAACCCGAGCTGAGGAGTTGGGGTTAGGGTATGAATCGCTGATTGTTTCGAATCCCGCACTGACCTATGTGTCACTTAGTAATTTTGGTTCGGACGGCCCCTACCGAGATTTCTTGGGAACCGACCTCACTCTCTATGCAATGGTGTGCTAAATGTAAGGTACTGGGATGCCCGAAGAAGCGCCGGTGCGGCTTCCCGAGTACACCACTGAGTACCAAGCAGGGAACCTGGCGGCGGCGGCCGGTCTTATCGCATGGTATGGGAGTCAGCACAAAGGACTGGGGCAGCACGCAGAAGTGTCTATCTTCGAGAGTGCAGTGCATAGCGCGGACCGACGGATCCAGTACATCACGTCGTACGCTTACACGGGGCAGGTGACGACACGCAGCGATAATCACTGGGCGATCTATCCAACGGGGGTTTATCCGTGCAAGGACGGCTTCTTTGATATTCATGGGGGTGGGCCACAATTCTTTCATCGTACATGCCGAATGATTGGAATGCCGGAGTTGCTCGAAGATCCCCGCTTCTGTCATCCATTGGATCTTATCGACCCCAAACGTAAAGATGAGTTCGACGCGATCTTCCTTCCCTGGTCTATCGAACATACGAAAGAAGAATGTCTAGCCGCGACACGGAGCAATTCGGTCTATGGTTCTCCAATCTTTACGCCCGAGGACGTCGTGAACGACAGGCATTTCGCGGAACGGGGATATTTTAAGGAGGTTGAGCACCCTGGTCTGGAACGACCCGTTCTTGTGCCTGGCGAGCCAATCAAAATCAGCAACGCACCTTGGCTTACTTTGCCTGCCCCCACACTCGGGCAACATAACGAGGAGATCCTTGTTGACGGACTCGGCCTTGAGCCGTTTGCCCTAACAACTCTTCGGCGTCGAGGTGTCGTTTGACACTGCCACTCGAGGGTATCCGCGTCGTCGACTTCACCGCTGTGATTGGTGCCCCCTACGGGACATTGATGCTTGCTGATATGGGTGCAGAAGTGATCCGTCTTGAATCTCTGCAGCGGTTTGCTCCGACGACGCGTGGGACCGGCATCCGTCCAGCGAAAGACCTGGTCCCTTCCATGGGCCCTGTGGGTCGTGGCTATCCTAATTTCGACCCAGGTGATCGTCCGTGGAACCGTTTCGCGTTATTCAACTGTCATGCCCATAACAAGCTTAGTGCGACAACGGACCTTGGTACTGAACGAGGAGTTGGGATCGCCCAAGAGTTGATTGCGTTAAGCGACGTCCTGGTAGAGAACCAGCCGGGCGTACTCGAGCGTTATGGACTTGGATACGAAGAGGTTAGGAAAAAAAAGCCCGATCTTATCTGGATGTCTGTGTCTGGAATGGGTGCATATGGTCCGTATAAGACACTACGTGGCTACGGTAGCCATTTCGAAAACTTGACCGGCATGTCCTGGCTTCGTGGCAGTCCTAAAAATCACCCTCTCTCTAATACGACGGCGGTTGCGTCGGATCCCGCCTCTGGTGCCGCCGTCGCATGGCTCACTGCGATCCTTGTTCACAACCGCTCCGCAAACGGCAAGGGCCAGTATGTAGATATGTCAATGGCAGAGCTTTATATGCATCAACTTGCGCCGGCTTATCTGGATTATGCGATGAATGGACGTGTACAACGAACGCTCGGTAACAGCCACGCGTATTACGCGCCCCATGGGGTCTATCCCTGCGCTGGCGAGGACCGCTGGATAGCTATTGCTGTCACCGATGATGCGGAGTGGCTTGGGCTGAGGAGTGCGATGGGGGATCCGGCCTGGGCCCGATCTCGAGATTACGCGGATGGCTACGCACGGTCCCGGCGACGGGAGGTGTTGGATGAACGGTTGGCTGAATGGACCCGGGAATGGCAGAACGTTGAATTACAGGACAAACTGCAGAAAGCAGGGGTGGCTGCCGGTGCAGTCCTAGACGATGCGGAGATCCATGGGGATCGGCATCTTAGGCAGCGAGGGTTCTACAAGCGCATAGAGCACCAGGATGCCGGTACGCATGACTACCCGTTCGAACTGTGGAAAATGTCGAGGACGCCATTTGAGCTTCGACACCCAGCTCCTTTGCTTGGGGAAGACAACGGGTACTTTTATCGCGAGCTGCTGGGAGTTTCGGTAAAGGAATATGAAGCGTTGGAAGATTCAGGACACATAGGCATGGAATACCCCTAGCTAGAGTAGCCAACTTAGATCAGCTATTTCGGAATCGTGCGTGTAGTGGTTTCCGAGTGAAGAAGATGACGGTGGCGGATGCCACTGAGAAGAAAATCAAAGCCCAGATGGCAGTGTCGTAACTGCCCGTCTCGTCGAATATTAGTCCTGTAGCAAACGGCCCCACGATGGCTCCGATCATCATCACGGTACCGACCATGCCCCCGATTGTGGCGATGGACCGTCTGCCGAAGTAATCGGCACGGATTGCTGCGAGCATGTTTGCTCCACTGCCGCCCCACGATACTGCGTACACGAGGACGAAGGCGACGAGGTGCCAAAACTCTTCGGAGACTAATAGGACCACCAAGGCGAGGGCTTGTACGAGAGCCAATGCTGAAGCGACATGGTTCTTAGGAACGTGGTCGGCGAGTGCGCCGAGGATTAGCCTGGATGGGATAACTGCGATCGCAAAGATGCTTAGTAACCCTGCAGCAGTAGCTGCTGAGAACTCGCGGTCTTGGACCAGGGGAACGAAATGGATTGAGACTGAAGCGACTACGAACATTCTTAGCATGAACCAGAATGCAATGCCCCAGAAAGCAGCAGTGATGACGGCTTCTCGGGGCGTGAAGTCGACCTCCTTCAATCTCGGTTTGGACTCGTTGACTTCGGCGCTTTCGTCCGGGTCTCCATCAGGGTTGAGACCCACGTCCTCGGGCCGATTGCGGACCAGAAAGATAGCGACAGGGAGACCGACTACGAGGATTACAATTGAGACAGCCCGTGCGGCCACACGCCAGTCGAACTCGTCGATGAAGAATTGAATGAAAGGAACCAGCAAGCCGCCTATTCCGAAACCAAGAGTGCCGACTGAAAGCGCGATGCTGCGTCTTTGGCGGAACCAGTGGCTGACTGTTGTTGCCATAGGGGAAAAGATCCCGCTATTCGAACCTGGCGAGATGATTGGCACCACGACTAGGAAGACGACGAGTAATGTCGGAGCTAGGCTGAACAGAAAAAAACCTAGAGCGAAAATAGGGATCCCAGCCAGGATCATACGGCGGGCTCCGAAGTGGTCGACGGCGTAGCCGACGAATGGCCCCAAGATGGCCTCGCTTACGGCTGCCAATGAAAAGACCAGTGCGATTTGTGCTCTCCCGACGTTGAACTCCTCTGTGAGCGGGAGCACGAATGCGGAGAAGCCGTGGATGTAGAAGCCACCCCCGAGGAACGTTAGAACGACGCTCGCGACTACTACCCACCAACCATAGAAGACTGGGCGTCCTCGAATCGTGATCCCGGGGGGTCCTGGTCCCCACTTAGCTGGGCGCAAAATGGACCTCCAGTTCTGCTTGAGAAGAAACGTGGCGGTGGACAGAAGAGAGGGCTACACACGATGTGGCCCGCAGGGGGGAGCCTAGCACGCTACACCCGGGCGCTCAAGAAAGGGTGGGTGTTCTCCTGTACAGAGGTCCAGGGTGAAGGTACCATAGGCCCGCTCGCGACAAACGATTCGTACGAAACTATGCCATTTGGCTCTCGGAGGCTGCTATTTGAGCGATCAAGTTCTTTCTTTTATTGGCGGTACTGGCCCGGAAGGCATTGGCCTTGCTATTCGTTTCGCAAATGCGGGATTCCCGATCATCATTGGCTCACGGCAGCAGGAGCGAGCCGAAGAGGCGGCGGCAAAGGTCCTCGAAGTTACAGCCAAAGCGAGCGTTCGAGGGATGGATAATGAATCGGCAGTCAAGACGGGTGACGTGATTCTTATCACAATTCCGTACAGCGGGCAGCGGCCCATGCTCGAGGCTCTGCACGAGGCGATTGGCGATAAGATTGTTATTAGTACGGTGGTCCCACTCGCTTTTGAGAAGGGACTCCCCGTTCGCTACGTCACTCCTCCTGATAACTCAGCGGCAGAGGAGTCGCAGAAACTGGCTCCGAAGGCACGGGTGGTGGGCGCGTTCCAGAACCTGAGTGCCCCTGCACTGATGGACCTGAACGAGACTGTGGATGCGGACGTGGTGGTCTGCAGCGATGATGCTGAAGCGAAGCAGATAACGATGGATCTGGCTTCCAAAATCAAAGGGGTGCGAGGGATCGACGGTGGAGCGCTGGAAAACTCGCGGTATGTTGAAGCAGTTACTGCGTTGCTACTTAACATAAACCGTCGCCATAAGGGTGCGCACAGTATGGTGAAGATTGCGGGC
>CAZUGG010000195.1:0-5689 GCA_964619905.1 uncultured Dehalococcoidia bacterium | reverse complement strand
GATATGAAGTTGAGACTCGGCATACGGCAGCAAATTCCCAGTTGACTGAATCAGTTGTGAAGTGTAGCACAGTGGCATAGGGACGGGGCCTGACATCGAAGCACTGGCCCGAGCCGCTTTCCCCTGAACCGTTCGGCCTCGCTTAGGACCAAATCTCATTCATTCTTGGTACAAAGCACCTCACTTAAATATCTCCCACGCTGCCCTGTCCTTGACGTCGTCCCCCCCCCTTCCTAAGATCGCAGGACGCGGCTTCGAGTCACGTCAGGAGGCACACCATGAATGAAAAAGTTGCAATCGTCACGGGAGCCGCACGACCTTGGGGGCTAGGTCGGGCAACCGCTATGGGGCTCGCCCAGAAGGGCTTTGATATCGTGGTGGCGGACATCCGTGAGGAATGGGGCACGGAAGCCGTTGAGGCTATTCAAAAGGAAACAGGACAGCAGGCCATCTTCGTCCAAACCAACGTTTCAAAGAAGGCCAGCGCCGAGGCCTTGATGAAGCAAGCGGAAGAAACCCTTGGCAGAATCGATGTGCTCGCCAATGTCGCTGGGGTCGTAACCAACGAACGGGTCGAGGCGCTGACCGAGGCGGCAACCGACCGAGTGTTAGAGATTAACCTGCGAGGCCTGATGTTCATGTGCCAAGCTGTGATCCCAGCAATGAAGCGCGCCGAGGGTGGGAGGATCGTCAACGTCTCATCCGGAGGCGCACTGCAGCCACTAAAGGGGAACGCAGTTTATGCAGCGACAAAGGCCGGCGTGATCGCCTTCACCAAGGTCCTCGCTTGGGAGGTCGCCCGGCACAACATTGTCGCCACAACCGTCGCCCCAGGGGTGGTCGGAACAAACATGGGAAAAGAAGCCGGTCCCGATGAAGAGATTTTCGAGCAACACCGAAGCGGTTTCCCGTTCGGACGACCGCTGCATCCCGAAGAAGTGGCGGAGATCATCGTTTACACCGCCACATGCCCCAATTATTCACTAGCCGGCCAGACGCTACACGCCAACGCCGGCGTCTACATGGTGTAGTCTCGCTCAGGGAGAATTCAACAATGAAAGCTGCTGTTTTCCACGAACCTCTCAAACCTCTCACCATCGAAACCATCGACATCGACGATCCTATTGGCAAAGAGACAATCGTCCGAACCGTGGCCAGTGGGGTCTGCGGGAGTGACGCCCATATCATCGATGGCTTTATACCGGGAATCCGAGGTCCGCTAGTGCTCGGCCACGAAGCTGCCGGGATCGTCGAGGAGATTGGTCCAGACGTGAGCTACGTCAAGCCCGGCGACCACGTGATCATCTGTCCCTCAATTTGGTGCGGCGAGTGTGAGACTTGTCTGCGCGGTTACCCCTATCTTTGCGAAAACCGCCAAATGCGAACCCCGGACCAGCCAGCAAGATTAAGCATGCAGGGAAAACCCGTAGCTCAGTTCACGAACGTAGCGAGTTTCGCCGAGCGGATGATGATAACCGAACGCGGTCTCCTAAAGATCGAGGACGAGCTACCTCTTGAAACGGCAGCGCTAATAGGCTGCGGCATCCTAACCGGACTTGGTGCAGTGCTACGAACCGCAAAGCCCGAAGCGGGATCGACGATAGCTGTCTTTGGGGCAGGCGGCGTAGGGCTTGCTGCAGTCCAGGGGGCCTACATCGCTGGGGCCCGCACGGTCATCTCGGTGGACATCAATGAGTACAAGATGGCAACAGCCAAAGAGTTCGGAGCAACCCATGCCGTAGACGCCTCTCAGGGAGATCCGGTCGAAGCCATTAGGGAAATCACGGGTGGAGTCGGTGTCGACTACGCGTTCGAGGCAATTGGCAATACGAGAACAGCAGAGCAGGCGTTCGCTTGTGTCCGTCCGATTGGCGGCACCGCGGTCCTAATAGGATTCTTCCCCCAGGCATCGCGACTTGATCTGCCCGCCTCAGACTTCATCTCGGAGAAGCGACTCATCGGCAGCCGCATGGGTTCCAATCGATTCCGTCTAGACATGCCGGCTTACCTCGACCTTTACAAACAGGGCCGACTCAAACTCGACGAACTTGTAACCAAGAAAGGCAAGCTTGAGGACGTTAACACTGCTTTCGAGGACATAAAAAAGGGGACGGTTACGCGTACAGTCCTAACCTTCGACTAAACGACGGCAGCAGACAGAGCGGTCTGAATCGTTCTACTTGCCGTCCCAATTGTCCCTGACACTAAACTGAGCTTCCCTTCGCGGACTCACCTAATAGACGATCCATCAAGAGCACAAGCTTAGTCTCTACCAACTAACGAAATATTAGCGTCGAGGTGCCTTTGGCGATCAGTTCTCCACGTTGATTGCTGAACTCCGACACTAAAGTGACCAGAATCAGCCTCCCGCTGCGGCCAGCCTTCTCCTCGATGGCCTTGACGCTTTCGCGCTCTGTAATCACGTCACCAACACGAACCGACGAGACCAACTCCGTTTCCTGTTGGCCCGCCAGAGTCCTCCCTACAATGCCGGGCACGCCAAAGCCCTTGTACTGACCATCCTCTGCCAACTCTGACTCTGGAACGATCTTACGTGTGGCGGCTGCATGGAACATGGGTGGTGCAACCAGATCGTCGGAGTCTCTGGCGGAGATGAAGGCATCGTCATCACCTGTGCCCACAATGTACTCCAAGATGTGCCGTCGGGAGATGACATCGCTAACGTACACCTTTTCCAGCCCGATCTGCTCTCGGGCCTCGGCCGTCATGTAGGGGATCTTCGGATTCATACCTGCTCCGATTGCATCGAGGTCACATGCTTAGGCCATGTCCGAAAGGAGCTGCAAGCAAAGTCTCACGACGTTGTTTTAAATGCAGCCTGCCACCGCCTCGTCTAGTGAACCAAACCTAACCTTCTCCCACCTTTTTCGTTGCCTTCAACTGAATCAGGAAGTCCTCTATCGGGATCGCGGGCATAGTGGAGATCGCAACCGTACCTCTGGAGCCCAAGTCCAATGATAGTTGAGCCACCGTCTTGGTATCAGGCGCCTCAACTATGGTCGCGAAGTCGAAGTTACCAAGGACTGCATACTGGGCCATAATCTTGCAGCCAAAGGCCTCGACTTCCCGATTTACCTCAAAGAGGCGCTCGGGTTGACGATGTAGAGTCTGCTGACCCTCCGGGGTCAGGTTACTCATCAAAAGAAATAGTGGCATCAAGCTCTCTCCGTATGACGCGCGGAACAGCATCGTGCATTATTCGGGGTTCAGCACTCTCCCGAAGTTCCGGGACTGTAAAGGGACCGAAGGAATGGTGTCAACATCCTGAATTTCATAGTGCCAGGACGCATTCCTCACCCTTCCGCTGCAGCCCCCACTTCTCGACACAAGGCCGGAACTTGGTTGCAACCCACCGCGTAGTCTTGTGACTCATCTCTTGTGCCGAGGAATCCCAGCGGACCGAGGACACATCGGCCAGTCATCTATATTCCACAGTCAGGGGAGCAACGACCCCTCGTAATTAACTGCGAAGAATCCAGGTGCCTATAATGACGGCACCCACACGGGGAGGGCCTGCATGTTCGAGAACGCCAACATTCTCACTACGCTAGAAGAGCAAATCGATCAACGCCATAGTGCTTTGATCATCGTCGATGTACAGAATGACTTCGTTCACCCCGACGGTCATATCGCCAAGTCCTCTATAAAGCATTGGGATGACATGACACTTATCCCTGCCATGCTCGAAAACACGGGTCGTTTCCTTGAAGTCGCTCGCCGGTTCGACGTACTGACAGTGTTCGTTCAGATGATCGGCGATCAGAAGTACCAATCCCCTCCCTGGATCGCCCGTCAGAGGCGCACCGGATCCAAAGGTGGGTCGTGCCTAGAAGGGACTTGGGGCGCTGATTTCTATGGCGATATTCGCCCCAATGGGCGCGATCGCGAGATCGTAGTACCTAAGCACCGATACAGCGCCTTCTGGGGCACACGCCTCGAACAGATTCTCCATAGTCACAACATCAAAACGCTACTAATGGCTGGCGATGCGACAAACGGTTGCGTCGAATCAACTACTCGCGACGCTTTCTGCGCTGACTTCTATGTGGTTACCCTCGCCGACTGTTGTGGGGACTTCGACCAAACCCGCCATGAAATGTCGCTTCGGAAAATGGACCAAGCCTATGGCTTTGTCACGGACTCTACAAAAGTGGAAGGCCTCTGGAAACATAGCATCTTAGTCACTGGGAGATAAAGTGATCCTTAACGGGAAAACAGCGGTTGTCACCGGATCGGCACGCGGAATTGGACGAGAGTATGCGATTGGTCTCGGTCGAGAAGGCGCTAGACTTGCCCTCGCCGATCTCAATGAGGCCGGCATCTCGTCCGTCGCAAAAGAAATCGAAGCTGAAGGTGGAGAGGCCATCGCGGTGGTCACAGATATTACCGACGTGGCAGCGTTCGAGATCCTGATGAAGACCACCGTAGATGCTTACGGCAAAATCGACGTGCTAGTGAACAACGCCGCCCTCTTCGCCGATGACGTGGCAGGATGGAACCCTGTGGCCTGGGATCCACTAAATGGAGACCTCGAGCAGTGGCACCAGATCAACTCAGTAAACGTGGACGGCGTGCTGAACGGAATGAGGGCGGCGGCGCCCTACATGATCGAAAGAGGACACGGCAAAATCATCAACCAATCCTCGGGAGCCGCATACATGGATGGCGGCGCGTACGGTTTCACCAAAGCCGCTGTTAATTATCTCACCCGGATCTTTGCGATTCGGCTCGCCAAAGACAACATCCAGGTCAACGCAATTGCTCCTGGAGCTGTAATGACTGATGCAATGGCCAAACGCGGAAACAGAACCAATGCGGAAGCGGAAGATTACTTGAACGTCTACGCAGATGCGATTCCCGTGGGTCGCATCGCCCAGCCCTCTGATCTTGTGGGAACCGCCATTTACCTAGCCTCGTCACTTAGCGATTACGTGACAGGCCAAATCATCTCAGTCGACGGCGGTTGGCACTACCGCAGTTAGCGACCCTTCCACTGGGGTTCTCGCTTCTCGGCGAAGGCACGAGGCCCTTCCTTAGCATCCTCTGACTCTAAAACATAGCGCATAACCCATTCATTGGCGCGACGCACCTCTTCCATCCCCATATGCCGCCAAGTAGCGGCCATCGCCTTGCTACCCTGCACTGCCAGAGGAGCGTTTGCCGCAATCATTTCTGCGATCTCAATCGCTCGGGGCATTAGTCGGTCCGGCTCAACCACCTCCCGAACAAATCCCGCCCTTTGGGCCTCCTCCGCACTCATTCGGTCGGTTGTCAACAGAAGATACATGGCGTCGCCATAAGGCATGAGCCTGGCCGCATGCATAATTCCATAGCCCGCCATGATGCCCCGTTTGGCCTCGAACAAACCAAAATAAGCTTCAGTCGAGGCTATACGAATATCGCAGGCCATAGTGCGTTCCATGCCGCCGCCAATGCAGATGCCGTTCACAGCCGCTATGAACGGCTTAGGATGGAATGAGATGCGAAAGTTGTCGACTTGTGGTGGGGCCAACTCCTTGAGGCGTTGGTCTCGCGTCTTGAGACTGATGTTTCCCAAAGTATTTTCCTCCTCAAGAAGTTTCCTCGCGGCGTTATCCTCAGCAAGCTCCTTCAATGCAGCACCAGCGCAAAACTCGAGACCCTTCCCGGTCACAATGGCGCTACGCAT
>CAZUGG010000194.1:0-4040 GCA_964619905.1 uncultured Dehalococcoidia bacterium | reverse complement strand
AGGCTTAATTATCTTAATTTGATATTCGGTGAGCGCTGTTCCCATAGAAGCAACTGCGTTTATTTGACCGTGCTGGTGTGCAGCAATCACATCCATATATCCTTCGACAATGATAATTTGATCTAAGCGACGAATGGCCTCTCGTGATTCTGTTAATCCGTAAAGTAATGTGCCCTTATCAAAAATTTGTGTTTTTGCAGTATTAAGATATTTCGCACCGCTTGATGAAAGTGAACGACCTCCGAAACCGACACAGTTACCCTTGCCATCTGTGATTGGAAACAACAGGCGATTACGAAAACGATCAATACGCCCACTTTCTGTTTCTGTCACCAGTCCAACAGCAATGAGATCATCAGCACTGAATCCTCGAGCACCTAGGTAACTTTGCAGAGCATCACCTTCGGCCGATGCATACCCTATGCGAAATTGCTCAGCAATAGAATCACTTATACCTCGTCCAACAATATATTCACGGGCATTATCAGCACTAGGATCATTCTTTAACAAGTTCCTATAGTACAGTGCAGCCGCCTCATTGACGCTCCGTAGGCGGATTAGTTGCTTCTCTGCACTTGAACTTCTTCTCTCAGATGTTTTAAGTGAAATACCTGCCCGATCTGCTAGGGATCTCAATGCTTCACGAAAAGTCGTGTTTTCACTCTTCATTATCCAAGAGAAAATATCACCACCTTCGCTACAGGCACCGAAACAGTGCCATGTCTGGCGAGTGGGATCGACTACAAATGAAGGAGTTCGTTCAGTATGGAACGGACAAAGCGCCTTGAATGTTCGCCCTGCTTTCCGCAGTGCGATTGTATCGCTGATTAAGTCAACGACATCGATTCGTTCTTTAATTTCGTCAACTACGGTCAAATGACCAATCCTCTACTGGAAATTACCAGAAAAACCAGTATACCAGGTTGTCTGGTACAGGAGTGAAGGGAAAGAGTCAAGAACGAGCAGAGGTTACATATCTACGATTTTAGGCTAACTACAAGAGTGTTATTTCCTTCATCAGTCTCAGCAATAAGGTTGTCAGGATCGGCAATGATTGAGAGCTGTCCTCCTCCTTGAATTTGAGTTCCTCCCGAAAGAGTAAGTGAACCCTGTGGTACGAGCGATCCAGTAAAAGCTAGCTTTTCTAAGATCTCTCCTTTGAAGAGAACATTGATATTAATCGTCCCTGTAAAAGAAGTCGTACCAATATTAGTGACCCGAATAATTGCTATGCGATCTATGCTCAATTCGACATTCTGAATGACTAAATCAGGGCGAGGAGATGGAGAAAAAGCGCTCGTTAATTGATTATTAGTCTCATCTATCTCATCAATGCTAGCTCCAGCATCAACAACAACAGTCACATCAATTGGATCAGTAAGAAAAACAGGGAGAGAGATTGTCCTGTCTCCATTAGCAGATATTGTCAAAACTACAATAGCTTCATCAAGGAGAATATTATCACTGGCACGAATAACGCTGAATAAAACCGGTGCAGCGACAATAGGCACGTTGCTATTGTTTTCAATACGCACAACAACAGCATTATTTTCTCCAACAGAGATTGTAGCTATCGAGAGATCGGGAAGCCGAAGGTCTGCCGCGGGTTGATCTTCACTGTCAGGTTTAATTTCTTCACCGATTACTGCTATATCGATGACATGATCAAATCTATGATTATTCGTAGAAATTGCGACGACTTCCAGTCGATAAATCCCAGGTTGGGTTGGTTCAAACGGAATAGTAAGTCGGTAAGAGCCATCGGCTAACGGCTTTGGTATCATGTTGGCATAAAGAACAGTATTAACATAAAGCTCAACAGTTTCCAAATTCTCTGTTCCAGTTGCCACTATTCCAAGGTTAATATTTAAATCATCAGAAAATTTATATTCAGCACCATTAAGTGGTGATTGGATTACTAAATTTCCTAGCCAATTACTGGTTCCAGGCCCATTAATGGAATCGTTCTCTAGCTCATCTCCATCCACAATCCTTATAGTCACAGATGCAGATTCCTCTTCACCATTAACTGTTCTGGCTAAAATAGTTAATATTGTGCTTTCAAGGTCATCGAACTTCCATCTAAAAGTTCCAAGAAATTCATTTGGTGCTTTCCCAACAGTGGGTACAAGATCACTAACCTCTACGTCATTTACTTTCAGGCGTAATAGCGTCACTACATCCGTTGACTGAATTCGTGAAGAAATATCAAACGGTTCATGTAAACGAATTTCTTCCCCTGACGTAGGCGTAATAATTGTTACCTGAAGCTTCTGTTTGATTCGAGAAGGATCATCAGTGACTTCTATTCGAATTCTTCGATCAGTTTCCATCCCGCTTTCGGTTAATGCACGAATAATTAAATCAACAAAACCTAAATTTTTCGGGATCCAAGTTAACGATGAGCTAAATGAATTTTGATTAATATCCGGTACAGGAAGCGCATCTCTGACCACAGTTTGACCATCTTCAATAAGCGATACACCGCTGACTACTTCATTTGCACGCACGACTATACGAATCTCGATCGGTGCGTCCAAAAGCACTACATCACCATCTTGAAGATTCGGAACTAAAATAGCCGATGTGGCATCGTCTTTTTGATTTCCCGTTAATACTAAAATTACCGCTACGGCAACTATCACAATTAGACTGAGAAAACCCGCGACGATGATTGACCCTAATCGACTCGTCATATGTCCTCTGTGTCCCATTCACTAATTTATCACTGCCCAAATAGATTAAAAAATCCTACTTACAGGACTGCATGGCAGTGGTGCGCATTATTCCCGCCACTGGACTTGGATCGGCCCGCGGTTATGTCTGTCTAGCATTAAAGCTCACAGGAGCCTTTCTAACAGGCTTTAATCCTTAGGCAGGCGTTCAGGTAGTGTGAGCCAGAGAAAACCTATACAGACGTACTACAACCCCTCTAAAGAGGCTTTTGATGCACCGAGTTAGGCTTTTCACAGAAAGCGACACTAGTTTTTCATGTGTAGCCCCATCATACGCTCGGAGTGAGGATTAATAGTTCCGATTGAGTAAGACCTTTTCAAGATATTCAATCCCCCAGGCTGAATAGCTCACAC
The DNA here is from genome assembly GCA_964619905.1 of uncultured Dehalococcoidia bacterium. Classification (GTDB taxonomy): domain Bacteria; phylum Chloroflexota; class Dehalococcoidia; order SHYB01; family SHYB01; genus DAOUKH01. The sequence continues at coordinate 951 of CAZUGG010000194.1, read as the reverse complement.
TACCTGGAGCGTTCAGCCTACATCTCGGAGCTTTCTCTTTTTCAGAATTGAATACACACTTTTGGAGGACCAAGCATATCCTCTAAGCGTTGCGACCTGATTTTCATTCAGGTGTGCGGCAATCCGACGATAGCCAAACCCTTTTGCTTTCAACTGAACAATAAGGGCGTGTAATTGCTTGGACTTGTCGTTGTATGCACTCAGTCACAATCTGCTGGTTGTGACGGTGCATTTGAAAGTCTGGGATTTTTTTACACTACCAGCTTCTTTAGCAATATGATCAACATACCAATGCGTTTCACTCGACCGTTACAGTTTTTGCCAAATTTCTAGGCTGATCAACATCAGCACCTCGCATAGTCGCCAAAAAATAGGCAAGCAACTGGCAAGGAATGGCTGTCGAAAAAGGAGTAACTAATTCCTTTGATTCAGGAACAGGAATGAATCCATCCACAAATTTTTCTAATTCGTTATCCCCTTCTGTTCCGATGGCAATAATCTTGCCACTGCGTGCCTTCACCTGTTGAATTGTGCTCCACATTTTTTCGTAGAGACTATCGCGAGGGGCAAACGCTATCACTGGAATCTTTTTGTCGATTAACGCTATGGGACCATGCTTCATCTCGCCGGCTGGATATCCCTCGGCATGAATATAAGAGATCTCTTTACACTTGAGGGCGCCCTCAAGGGAAATCGGGTATTGCAATCCACGTCCTATAAATAAGAGATTTTCCACATCACTACAGATTTCGGCTATTCGCTCGTATTGCTTAACATTCTGCAGCATTTTATCGGTGAGTGTAGGCACACGATGCAAAGCGTCCAATGCTTCTGCAAGACTATCTTGGTTTAGGTGACCGCGGACAAAACCAATTCTGCAAGCGGGAAGGTATAAAGCAGCAATTGATGATGTAAAGGTTTTCGTAGAAGCGACACCAATTTCAGGACCAC
>CAZUGG010000193.1:0-8077 GCA_964619905.1 uncultured Dehalococcoidia bacterium | reverse complement strand
GTGGGGTCGACCTTTGTCTTGGAGGACTTTCGTTTGGAGGACGTGCGCTTGGTGCTTGCGGGTTTCCGTTTCGGTTTGTCGAGACTTTGGGAAAAAGCTTCGAGGTCTACGGCAATGGCCTTGCCGGTCCGGATCGACTCTTGTATTCGAAATGTTGTTAACGTCGTAGCTACCATGTCATGGAAATTGATGACAGGCACCCCGGAACGCACCATGTTCTCGAAAGCTTCCCACTCGGCTCGATGACCCTTGTTGTTTCTGCCCTGTTTCGAGACCTTGGACCGCCCATCGCGGGTTAGGGTCACCTGTTTGAAGTCGTCTAATATCGCCGATCGCTCGCCGCCAAAAACCTCTATATGTTCTTTGCCTATAGTCCGATCCCCATTCGAAAGATAAGTAATCTCGCCGACCGCTCCATTATCGAAATCAAGGATCGCAATTACGTTGTCTCCGCTATATTTCCCACTGTCCCCAAGGGATCGTGCGAACACCCTCGATGGGCGGGCGCCCGCGAGATAAGTGAGGGTGTCGACGAAATGGCACAACTCCCCGATTACGCGACCGCCACCTATCTCCGGATCGTTTGTCCAATGGTCGGAGGAGAGGAACCCAGCATTCACGCGGCATCGGATGGCCAACGGTTCCTGCACATCTGTCATGAAGTCCTTAATGCTTCTGATCATAGGCGAGAATCGCCTGTTGAAGCCCACCAGCAAAGATGGTGTTCGGCCTTGGTTGGATTCGGTTGCCGGCTCTTTGAAGTGTTGGGCCAATAGGGATAGTTGCGCTTCGTTGATAGCCATTGGCTTTTCGAGGAACACGTCTTTGCCAGCATCTAGGGCGGCAGCTGCCTGGATGGCATGAAAGTGGTGCGGTGTGGCTATCACCACTGCATTCACATTCGAGTCATGCATGAGGTGCTTCTCGTCGGTTGTGCAGTACTCGAAACGGAACTTCTTTTGGAGGTGTCGTCCAGAGACACCTTTGGCTGAGCAGATCCCCACCAGCCTGGTCTGTTTCGACCTGGAGATGGTAGGGAGTAGGGTTCCGGATACAAAGGCCCCCGCCCCTAACAGGCCGATGGCGGGCCCTTGGTCAGTTCGTTCGGTAGCTATGGTTGTCTCATCTAGGCCAATGACCGCAGTTCCACTGGGTTCTCCAGGGTATGTCAGCAAAACCCCAAGGAACGGCTCATTCTTCTTCCCAGCTATCAGCTCATATGCTTGGAGGGCGTCGCTGATTTGGAACCGGTGGGTGACCAGAAGGCTTGGATCTATGCTTCCTAAGGAGAGCAACTTCACGAAGGCGTCCATATTGCGGTTCTCTGTCCAGCGCACGTAGGACACTGGGTAGTCGCGGCCTTTCTCTTCGTAGGCTGAGTCATATCTACCGGGGCCATAAGAACGGGCTACGCGAACAGAAAGCTCCTTCTCGTAATAGACTCGGCGAGGGATATCGATTCCAACGTCGCCGACCACCACGATGGATGCTCGGTCGCGGGCGATTTCTCCAGCCATTTCAACCGCAGCACTTGTTGGGCTGCTCGCTGCGATGATTACGGAGTCCAAACCCAGGCCGTCTGTCTTTTCGGCGACGATGTTGGAAAACTCTTCCGGATCAATTGATGCGGCGTCACATCCTGTTTGAAGGCCCGTCATGACCCGAGTGCTAGAAAAGTCGACCCCCACCACTTGGCAGCCTGATGATTTGAGGATTTGTACCGTCAACAGGCCGACTATTCCCAGGCCAATTACGCCGACTGTCTCGCCCACGCTGGTCCCAGTGAGACGAACTCCGTGCATTGCGATCGCGCCCAAGGTAGTGAAAGCCGCAGACTCAAATGGGACGTTATCCGCGATTTTTACAGCTAGGTTCTGGGGTACCGCTACGATTTCAGCATGGACAGCATGGTCGGTACCGGCGCAGGCCACACGGTCTCCAGTTCGGAATTCGCCTGCGCCTGGGCCGACTCCTATCACTGTGCCAGCACAGGAATAGCCGAGCGAACGTGGCTTATCGAGTCTATTTGCCGCTGCTTTAAGGGCGGTTGCGATCCCTTCTCGCTTCGCTTTGGCTACGACCTGCTTGACGAGGTCGGGACGGGCCTTGGCTTTCTGGACCAAGCTCTTCTTTCCGAAATCTATAGAGCTTCGTTCCGTTCCGGCGGACAGAGCCGAAGCCGAAACCTGAACGAGGATCTGGCCTTCTCGTAACTGGGGGGGCGGCACGTCGGCGACTTCAATTACGCCGCTACGGAGATTCTGCAAGAGCTGCTTCACAAGGGGCCTGAGGCGAAATCTTGGAAGATGATGTTCCGCCAATCGGATAGATCGATTGTAGACTAGGTTCTGAAGGGGTGCAAAAGATTGAAATACCGGGGTGTCGACCACATCCGGGTGATGCCGGCCGGTTAGCTGTGTAAAATCCTGGTAGGCTAAACCTCGCGGGGCCACGTATTGTGGCCCCAGAATGGTGAGTGAATGGTTGGATTGGATCCCTGCAAAGCGGGCTATGTTGAGTCGTCAGTAAGCATTAAACCCCAATCCAATCCTGGTCGACGGTTAACAATCTACGCCACGGCTGCTATCGTCATTAGCTGATGCACGTTCTTCATGTGGTCGGCGCCCGACCCAATTTCATCAAAGCTGCTCCCCTCTTGCGTGCCCTCGATTCAAAGAAGGGTATTCGGCAGTCGTTGGTTCACACCGGTCAACACTACGACCGGAACATGTCCGAAGTCTTTTTCAAGCAGCTGGGGATGCGAGAACCAGACGTGAACCTTGGTGTCGGATCCGCTTCACACGCCCAGCAGACCGCCCAGATTATGGCCGAACTGGAGCCGAAACTTTTGGAGCGTAGTCCGGATTTGACGCTTGTTTATGGGGACGTGAACTCCACGCTGGCGGCGACACTTGTTTGTGTGAAGCTCCTCATGCCGGTGGGCCATGTGGAAGCTGGCCTTCGGTCATATGATCGGACCATGCCTGAAGAGATCAACCGAGTCGTTACCGACAGCCTTTCGGATCTTCTTTTTACGCCGTCGGTTGATGGCGATGAAAATCTTCTCAATGAGGGGGTAGACCGGGCTAAGATTCATCTTGTTGGTAACGTGATGATTGATTCCTTGGTTCGTGTACGTGACAGGGCAGAGAAACTGTGGCCTCTAGAGCACATAGAATCTCCTTCCGATTGGGGCGACTCGACTGGTTTGCGCGATGCAATTGAGGGTGCATTTGGACTTGTTACCCTCCACCGCCCGTCCAACGTAGATGACGAGGCGAGTTTCTTACCCATTTTGTCAGCGTTGACTGAAATAGCTCACGACCTGCCTTTGGTCATGCCCGTCCATCCGCGCACGGCCGCTAAGCTTCGTTCTGCGGGCATTGCCTCAGGGAAAAACTTCTGGCTGGTACCTCCGCTGGGTTATCTGGAGTTCCTGTTGATGCAAAGCAAGGCTCTAGTTGTCATAACGGATTCAGGTGGAGTTCAGGAAGAGACGACGTTCCTGGGTGTTCCTTGCATTACATTGCGTTCAAACACGGAACGTCCGGTCACGGTATCGTTGGGAACCAATGTGGTTATCGGTGGCGACATGGAGAGACTCAAACGTGAGGTCAACGCCCTGTTGGCCGGCGAAGCGAAAGTGGGCGCAGTGCCCCCGCTCTGGGACGGTCACACCGCGCCTCGTATCGCGGACATAATTGCAGGGGAAGGAACCGCCTGAGCCGCTGCTAAGTTGCGCGGGGCTTACTCTTCCGGCTTGATTCCGAGGCGTTTCCGGGCATCGTCGATAATGGGTTGGAATTGGGCCTCGATTCTTGGGCTTGGGACTCGAGCCAGATACTCCTCCGAGATTCGAAGTGCCTCCGCAGGTTCATTCCTGAGGAGCTTTTGGACTGCAAGCCTAGAGTGGGCAGTTGGATGATTGGGTGCAAGGAACATTAGGCGATCAGCGAACTCATCCGCCAAATCCAAGGCCGCTGGTCCCTCGAAAGTCTGCCTATCGTTTCCTGTAAGTTGTTCAACGATTGCGACAGGGATCATAAGAATGGGGTCATTGGGTTCTGCCGCCAGAGCCCGGTCGATCTCTGCATGGAAAAATGTATCCAACTGCTGCCGCTCTAGCGCCGATAGATTCGGATATTGCAGCGCTGCGGTAAAGAAGAATTCAAGACGTGCCCGGTTAGCAATATAGGGGGCGTAGTCGAAAGACCGGCTTGCCGCTGCGATCCTCTCCGTCCACGTGCCGCTTGCCGTCTTCGTGAATTCGTCCGCTGACTTCCATGCTCCGGCCTGAGTGAACACAAGTGCGATAACAAGAAGAGAAAGAGCGGCAGAGAATGCAGTTAGTGCACCTGCTGGTGTTTTGGTAGCGGTTGAAGTCCAGGACCCAATTGGCGTGATCAGCTTCGCATCAATCCAAGAGGCGCACGACCGCAGTCGGTTGAGGATCATACTGCCCGAGGCTGGAACCTCTTGTGCTGACGTCGGTTGCCTAAGGGAGTATTCCTGCGAGACGACCCAGGCTACGAGTAGCGACCACTGCAGGATCATCGCCGGTGTATCAAAGAGGAGTAGACCCTGGATGAAGTAACCAAGCAAGGCTCCTAGCAGCACGTATGCGAAGACTTCGTGCTTTCGGTTCGTTCTACGCTTTATCAGGGCGTATAGGATTGCTGCCCAGAGGACCAAGTACGCTACACCACCAATAAGTCCTTTGGTCACAAATTCTTCTATTGGTTTAGCGTGGGCTTGGTCTAAGTTTTCGCCGGTGATCCCGAAGTATTCAACGTCGACGTGTTTTTGGAACGCGCTCGAGTAATTTTCAGGACCCCAGCCAAACAGGGGTCGATCAGTGAATGCGTGCCAGGAGGCTTCCCAGGAATAAATGCGGGGGCCTAGGCTACCGTCATCGGTTCTAGTAGTGAAAATGCGATCCATGAGCCCAGTGCCACTCAGGTTATTACCCGGGGATAGGCCCGCAACTTGAAGTAGGAGAAAGCCTGCAAGGAAAACGACCAAAACTCCGGCAGACCCCAGCAGAATGGGTTTAACTGTGGAGCGGTTGGCCCAAATGAGTGCTGTTGCTGGCAAGATCAGTGCCACAGTTAAACCGAAGGCTATGATTGCGCCCCGAGTGCCACTTTCGAACATCGCGTAGGTGCTGATCCCAGCTGCGACTATCCAGAACGATCGTTGTAACCAAAGGGAATGCCGTTTCGATTTTTCGGGACTCTGGTCTGCTGCGTTATCTTCTGCCTCGTTGCGCACAAAGGACTGCAAAAGAAGGGCGAAGGAAATGAATATGGACACCAACATGTAGGCCCCGAAAAAGGAGGGGTTGCCGATTGTGGAACTCACGCGTCCGGCCGGGCTTGTTGAGTCCAGCCAAACGATGCTCGGTAGGAACGGGAGCCAGTCCCAACCGAGGGACTGAAACATTGCAATCACTCCGAGAACGACGGCCACTCCGAGGTTCCAGTTGAACAGGGTTTTCCAGGAACCGTATGTACGAAGGACTGTGGACGCGATCAAGACCACTGCGAGCCAATGTATGAGGTCCCAAACGCCCATCATGCGCTCGAAATTCGAGAAGAAGCTTCGAGTGAAGCTGACCCCCAACACTGCTGCTAATAACGACGTTCCGACCCAAATAGCGAAAAGCCAAAGGACTAAAGAACGTCGAGGAAGGTATGAGCGGTCGATGAGCACTAGACCTACCCACAGCAGAAGAGTCAGTTCTATGATGAATCGCGCGTAGAGGGCCTTACCGACAATGAAGGGGAAAAAGGTGTCCTGCGTGACCCATAGGGGCGACAGAAGCAACAGAACCAGACCAACCTTGATGGCGAAGACAAGCGCTGGTACGGCCGCTTGCGCTTTCATGCGGGCGGAAGGGTTTGATCCAGTGGTAACAAAATCGAGGACTACTTAGGCCGGGCGTTCTCCGCAATGACCACCAAGGTCGCGCACTTGAATTCAATGAGTGTGGAGAACCAAGGTTCGGCGCTTGAAAAGATACTTTCCAGTTAAGAGAGTGTCAATAATCTAAGAACTGCGTCAATTTGGTGAGTTGTTAACTAGGAATTGGTGTCAAACTCTGTCCGGGCATGCGCAACTACCCGATTCAGCCCATCAGGTAACGAGACCTTAGGACTCCACCCCAGTACTTGCTGAGCTTTCGTTACGTCCAAATAGATCTTGTAGGTTTCTCCAGCGCGCGCTTGAGCGCGCTTGGCTGGCTTGTGAGCCCCTGTGATCCGGGCGAGGGTTTCGTGAATGGTGTTGATGTTCGTCGGTACACCAACGCCGATATTGAACGTGTCTTGCACCTGCTTGTCCACCACTGCAAGGTTAGCGTCGATCACATCCTCGACATAGACGAAATCTCGTTCCTGTAGCCCATCGCCGAAGATAGTCGCTTGTTTCCCCGATAACAGGTTGCTTGTGAAGATCGCGACGACGCCGGCTTCCCCATGGGGGTCCTGGCGTGGTCCGTAAACATTGCTGTACCTCAGGGTTGAACTCTTTAAACCGAAGACTTGTCTATAGCATTCTAGATAGGCCTCAAATGCGAACTTGCTGGCTCCGTATGGTGACAATGGGCGCACGGAGTGGTTCTCATCACAGGGGAGTTGGTCGGGATTGCCGTAGAGAGCTCCACCTGTGCAGCTGTAGACAAGCCAATCAACGCCTGATTGACGGCAAGCCTCGAGCAGGTTCGTTGAGCCTACAACGTTGATCTCAGCGTCCTCGCGCGGGTCTCGTACGGACCTGGTCACGCTAGATTGGGCTGCCATGTGGAAGACGACCTCGGGATTCTCGTCGGCTAGCAAGGCGGTCAGTGAGTCAGAACGTAGGTCTAGGGTGTGATACTTCGCGCCAGAGAACATGTTGGTGGGCCTACCTGTCACAAGGTTGTCGATACTTATGACGTCGAGACCCTCTTCGAGTAACCGCTCCACCATGTGCGAGCCAATGAAGCCAGCACCACCGGTTACCAAAGCCTTCTGATATCTCACGGGGTTGTCTCCTTGACCATGGAAGCCGTGCTTGGCTTTTCCCGAATTTCCCACCCGCACGCTACATTGCAGATGGCATACAGAGTGTTAAGCCCTCCGCGATGGTTGGCTGTTCTGTGGCTGATCCCAACGCGCGGTTAGAGTGTTCCAGACCGACTGGAATAGTAAACGCAAGTCGACAAGTGGGCCCATCATTCTCGCGTAGCAGAGGTCGTGCTTGAGCTTGTCTTTCGGCTCCAGGTCGTATTCCCCACTGACTTGGGCCAGCCCAGTTAGGCCCGGACGCATTGCTAAACGTTGGCCAAAGTCAGGGACGGTCTTCAGGATTTCTTCGTGCAGTTCCGGACGTTCCGCGCGGGGCCCTACGAAGCTCATATCGCCTCGGAGGATGTTCAGAATCTGGGGCAGTTCATCTAGTGCGGTGGCCCGAAGAAGGCGTCCTGGGCGCGTGATCCTGTCGTCATTAGCGGTCGACCAGATTGCGCCAGTTAGTTTCTCGGCGTCGACAATCATTGTACGAAACTTCAGGAGAGTAAATTCCTTCCCGTCTCTTCCTATCCTCCGTTGTCTGAAAAGGATAGGTCCTTGATCGTTTAACCAGATCATCATGGGTATGCTGGTCCAAAGGACGATCCACAGGGGAAGTAGCAGGATGTGGGCCAAAACAAGAACAACGAGATCAAAGCTTCGTTTATAACCGCCTCTTCCGTGTCCATCGTGAACTGTAATGGAATCGCTCATGGGTATAGCGTACTACGTTGCCTCTCCAATCAATCCTTCCAATACTGATAGATAGTGCGCGGCTTTGGTTTCTCGTCGGAAGTGACGCTGGACGTAGTCTTGGCCATTCTGCCCTAGCAAGGTCCGCAGTTCCGCCTCCCCCGCGAGTTGCATTACTGCGTTAACCATGCCCGGAATGTCACCCGCATCGACGGTAAGGCCGGCCTGGGCCGTTTCGAGAACTTGTCTGGCTTGGCCTCCGGCCGCCAGAAGGATTGGTCTGGCACAAGCCATGAACTCTAAGAGTTTCGATGGTAAGGCGGTTTCGAAGACCT
>CAZUGG010000192.1:0-18400 GCA_964619905.1 uncultured Dehalococcoidia bacterium | reverse complement strand
TGTAGCGCCTCCCTCACTTCATACTGGGCCCGGCCCCTGGTCCAATCGCCGAGCTTTGCATCAAGCTCGGCACGCTGTTCAACCCTGCCACCGTATGTACTTAATACCAGATCATCCTTGAGCTCAGTGCAGCCGATCACCTCGCACAAAGCATGCCATTCTTCTAGAGTTTCAACGGCGATGGCAACCCACTTGTCATCGCCATCGCAGGGATAAAGACCATGGGGAGCCAAGAAAGGATGCTGATTACCCCGAGGTTCCGCGCTAGCACCGTTCATCTCGAACGCCATGGTCGCTTCACCCATCATCGTACCCACGGATTCCACCATCGAGAGATCGACATACTGCCCCTGGCCGGTCTTGTTACGATGACGCAGCGCAGCGAGCAGCGCGACAACTGCGAACTGCCCCGCCGCCGGATCGCCCAATACGTGATTGAAACCACACAACTCATCTCCATCCGGGTCGGCCCCTATACTGTCAAGCCCAACAAGCGCCCCCGCTGCATTTCCGTAGCCTCGCAACTCGTTGAACGGCCCCGTCTGACCCATCACAGGGTAGGAAAGCATCACGATCTGTGGATTAGCCTGCCGCATATGCGAATAGTCGAGACGCGCCTTCGCTAAAGCATGAGGGCTCATGTTCTCAACTACGATGTCACTGATCGCGGCCAGACGCAGCACGAGTCCCCTCCCCTCCTCCGTCGTGATGTCGAGAGTCAACGACTTCTTCCCTCGGTTGACGTTGTGGAAAAGCGGGTTCTGCTCAGGATCCGGCACATCGCCGACGATAGGCCTTCCTTGCCTCGCAGGATCCAAACGCTTTCTCGTTTCGACCTTGATGACCTCGGCGCCCATATCAGCTAAGACTTGCCCAGCGACCGCACCTGCCCAGACCCAGCCCATGTCGAGTACCCGAATTCGCTCGAACCCCGTGATGACCGGCATCGGAGGCATCAAATGACCCCCAAGGATTTCAGGGCACAGATCTGGTCTTCTGACATGCCAGCTAAGGCCTCATAAACGGTCTCATTGTGTTCGCCAAGGAGCGGAGCAGGACGTTTGGTCTTGCAAGGAGTCTTGGTGAACTTGTACGGCGGCCCGGGTTGACGCATTCGCCCTGCCCTCGAGTGCTCCACCTCAACAAAGAATTCTCGCGCCTCGAGATGCGGATGATTGAGAAAATCAGCGGTTGTGTTCACTGGCGTGAAGGGCACCCCAAACTCGTAGAATTCCTGGAAGAGCTCTTCCTTCGTCCTTTTCGATAGCCAGTCCTCGATTAGATCGTCCAGCTCGTCAGCATAGAGTTCATTCATCTTCAAACGATCCTGGAACCTTTCATCCTCCGCCCATGATGGATTTCCCATCATGTCGATAATGCGGCGCCATTCGCGCTTAGTCATCGCCTGGAGTCGAATCTCTCCATCTTTGCACCCAAGGATCGTATTGGGGTACGGCCCGCCGGCGACACGGCGGCCGTGACGCATCGCCCGACGATCGCCAAAGAGCCACTGCACAACTCCGTTTCCAGTGTGGAACGTAGCCCAGGAATCGCTTTCTGAGAGATCGATCCGCTGACCAAGACCTAAGAAATCGCGACTGGTTAGTGCGACCATCAATGCCATCGCCCCGGTCAAGCCAGCCTGGTAGTGACCAAGGAGCAAAGGCGGGTTGAGTGGAGGGTGATCGGGCAAGCCAAGCTGCATCACGACGCCACCAAGAGCGGCTGCGTTTACCTCAAACCCTTTGTAGTTAGCGTACGGCCCAGTCTGTCCGAAAGGCGACATCTCAAGCATGATGAGGGACTGATTACTAGCGCCGAGAGAATCGTAAGAAAGGCCTCGACTTGCCAAGTAATTGATCGGCATGTCGTGGATCACGATGTCAACATTTGACACCATGCTTGCTAGGATCTGCTTCCCTTGCTCTCTATCGAGATCAAGAGTGACCCCTTTTTTATTTGTATGAAGGTAGAGGAAGAGTCCGCTATGCTCCGAGTCCGGCTGGTTATCCGGAAATGGCCCGTAACTCCTAAGCCTGTCCCCTCCGGGGGGCTCGACCTTGATTACCTCGGCCCCTAAGTCGGCAAGGATCTTGCCCGCAAACGCAGCGGAGACCCATTGGCCGAGTTCAAGCACCTGGATTCCTTCGAGTGGTTGTGTGGGGTTAGTGTCCATATTTGGAAACAGCAGCGACCTTAGATGCGCGACGGCGATTGTATGTGCAAGCTGCTCGCAGGACAAACGACCCCAGATAGCGGGCGTGACAAGGGCATGCTAGACTCCCACGCTGCGCAGCTTCACGATCATGACTAAAAACAAAGTTTACCCAAATCCGGCGGACGCCGTCGCCGATATACCCAACGGCGCGAGCGTCATGGTTGGGGGATTTGGTATGGCAGGCTACCCACAAGCGCTTGTCGTAGCCCTCCGAGATCGCGGCATCCAAGACCTGACCATCATCTGCAACTCCTGCGGTGGAACTCGGGAAGACCGTCTAGATGTGGGCATCCTGATCAAAGCGGGCATGGTTCGAAAAGCTATTGCATCTATTGGAGTCTTACCGGGAAACTCCGCACCCGAAGTCGAGGAACAATGGGCGGACGGCAGACTTGACGTGGAACTTTCGCCGCAAGGGACTCTCGCTGAACGGATCAGGGCTGGCGGAGCCGGTATCGGGGGCTTTTACACACCTATCGGACCGGGCACATTGATCGACAAAGGCAAGGAGAGACGAGAGATAGACGGCACTAGTCACCTGCTTGAACTGCCCATCCGGGCCGACTACGCTTTCGTACAAGCACACCGAGCCGATACGCTAGGAAACCTTGTCTACCGACGAACGGCGAGGAACTTCAACCCGATTATGGCAACCGCAGCTAAAGTCACTATCGCGGAAGTCGAATCTATAGTGAAACCCGAAGATCTGGACCCAGAACGAGTTGGAACCTCCAGCATCTACATCGACCGTATCATCCAGGCCGACAGACCTTAGAGCGATATCTCGCTAACGTCGGCAGCAACACCAAGCTCGGTCCCACTAATCTTCTGCACCTCATCTGGTGTCCAGCCGGGAGCAACCTCGGCGATTTGCATTCCTCTCGGTGTCATTCGAAGAACCGCAACGTCAGTGATGAGGAGATCAACACAGGCCCGGCCCGTAAGTGGCAGCTCACATTCCTTTACGACTTTTGGCGTGCCGTTGGATGTTGTATGAGTCATCGTAACGATAACCTTCTTAACACCCATTACCAGGTCCATCGCACCACCCATTCCCCCAACACAGCCGGGCAATGCCCAGCTTGCGAGGTCACCCTTGCGCGAGACCTGCAGTGCTCCCAGAACGGCCACGTCGACGTGGCCGCCGCGAATCATGGCAAATGATTCCGCATGGTCCACGAAGGAGATTCCGGGAGATAGCGTTACAGGCTGGCCCATAGCGTTGACCAAATCCCAGTCGGCCTCCTCAGCCGTCGTGATCTCACCATAGCCGACCACGCCATTCTCAGACTGAAAAGTGATATGTTTGCCCTCAGGAATGTAGTTAGCTGCAAGCGACGGAATACCAAAGCCGAGATTGACACACGTCCCCTCCTCCAACTCCTTCGCAGCTCGGAGGGCCATAGATTCTTTGTCGAGTCTAAATCGTTCCATGTCGCGCTAGCGGATATAATCTTCTATCAGAAATTCCGCCTACCTTTCTTGGTAGGCCACGCCTAGGTTACAATACTCAACCGCAGTATCCCATCTCTCTATTCCAGCATGGCTGCAAAAAAACCTCCAGAAAACACCCTCCCCTTCACAATCGATATCGATATCGGTGGCACGTTCACTGACGGCGTGCTTGGCGGCAGCAATCGTATCAAGTGGGCAAAGGTCGACACGCCCCCCCATGATCTGACGCTCAGCTTTCTCTCTTGCATCACAGAGCTAGCAAAGCTCAGTGGGCTCGAGTTAGCTACGCTTTTGGCCCAGGCCGCGACGGTAAGACTATCCAGCACCGTCGCTACGAACATGCTGCTCCAAAGAAACGGCCCGAAGATAGGAGTCATGGTCACTCAGGGCTCAGAATCTAGTCTGGGCCAAGGGGTCACGGCTGATCTCTTCCAAGGCATTGTGGATCCCGAGATGGTCGTCGGACTTGCTGAATCCGTTGACCGCACCGGCGCCGTACGGCGGGAATTAAAGGAAGAGGACGTTCGGCAAGGGATGGAACGACTTCTCGACGACGGTGCTAGAGGCATCGTCGCAAGCTTTGACCATGGTAATTGGAACCCTACGCACGAGAGGATGGTCCGTAGCGTAGTCAACAACGAGTACCCCCGCCACTACCTGGGCGCAGTCCATACATGGCTGGGTACCGATCTAAGTACTGTCAGCAGCGACGACCTCCGGCGCAACACCGCCATCCTCAATGGCTATCTTCACCGGGGAGTCGCTACATCACTCTACAAATCGGATGAAGCAATTCGGCAAATCGGGTTCAAGCATCCACTCCTAGTGGTGCACTCCCGAAGTGGCGCGGCACGGGTCGCTAAAACCACTGCTCTGAACACCTACAACTCCGGACCTGTGGCAGGATTGGTCGGCTGCGCAAGATTGGCAAAAGACCTTTACGACATCGACGACCTAGTATCGGTCGACGTGGGTGGCACTAGCGTCGACATCGGAGTCGTAACAAACGGATTACTTCCGTTCACCGATGAACCTGAGGTCCACGGTATTCCTGTCGGCACCCCAATGATAGACATTGATCCGGTTAGCGGTGGCGGTGGTGCTATCGTAAAACCGGACGGCGAATCTGGAAATGTCAGTGTAGGTCCCGAAAGTGCCGGTGCATTACCGGGGCCCGCCTGCTATGACCTGGGCGGGAACGACCCCACCCTAACGGATGCGGACGTGATCCTCGGATACGTGAACCCAGACTTCTTCCTTGGAGGCAAACGGAAACTGAGCACGGAGCGTGCGCAAGCAGCTTACCAACGACGACTAGCCCGGCGGCTTAACGTCCCGGTGGAAGAGGCCGCAGCAAAGGCTACTCAACAGGGCGAGCGAGATGTATCGGAAAAGCTCAACACAATCCTAAAGAAACGGAGCCTCAAGCCTTCGGCCATGACCATGTTCGCATTCGGAGGAGGCGGTGGACTTAGATGCTGCGGCTACGCACAGCTTGTAGGGATCCGAAAGATCATCGTCTTCCCCTTCGCCAGCGTAGCAAGTGCTTTGGGAGCATCCTTCATGGATGTCGTACATTTTTACGATGCTCCTCTAGACTCAGGTTCGGAAACCGGCACCAGCGCGGTCAAGAATTACAATCGCGCAGTCGGCCAACTTAAATCGAAGGCTGTACGCGATATGTCGGGCGAAGGGTTCGCAGCAAGCGACATCCGGTTCGAGGCCGAAGTCACGCTAGAATCCGGTTCCGTCAGCCAAAGAGTCTTAGCCCCTCTAACCTTAAAGACTCTGGAACCCCTTTGGGATCAGTTCTCCGCTGGATCAAAAAAAGATCCCAACGACGTTAAGCTATCCTCGGTGACTCTCCGCGCTAGCTGTGCGACTCCGCACGTGAAAATCGCACGCCGTAAGCTCAGCACACAAGACCCAAAGTCGGCTCTTAAAGAGTCCCGAAAGGCCTATTGGGACACCGGCTTCAAGGACACCGAAGTGTACGATGCTGCTCTGCTACAGCCGGGAAACCTAGTAAACGGCCCAGCAATCATAGAGGCCATCGATACCACTATTCTTGTCCCAGGGAATTGGACCTACACAGTCGATAGCTTTGGGAATAGCGTGCTAGAGGATGTGTCATGAAGGTCCGCATCACTGAGTACCTAGACATCGACCTTGAGCGAGAGCAGTGGGCCTGCAATCGATGCGACCGAAGGCTTGGCTCGGCGAGAAGGAACTATAAAGAGTTCATGCTCGTTTACGAGCGCGATCCGAAAACGGTGCATCACCCGCACCTCGACCCTAAGAAGAACCGCTACACCATGAGTTCGGACAAAGAGTGGGTCGGGATTCTAGAATTCTACTGCCCCGGTTGCGCAGCAATGGTTGAGGTTGAATATCTCCCGCCAGGCCACCCAATAACTCACGACATAGAACTGGACATCGACGCACTGAAGCGAAAACACTTGGGCGCAAAAGGTGGAAAGCGTTCGTGAGCTACACGATCGACATCGACATAGGTGGAACTTTCACCGACTGCGTGCTCGTAGGCCCGCAAGGCATTATGCGGAGCAAAACACCGACCACTCCCTACGACCTGAGCGTTGGTTTTCGTCGCGGAATCGAGGACTTGGCGCAACAAGTCGAGCTAGCGGCTGAAGATCTCATCGAACAATCGAACGTGATTCGTTACTCCACCACAAGCGGCCTTAACACGCTACTTCAGCGGACGGGACCCAAACTAGGACTGATCACAACAGCGGGTCACGAGCACGTCTTGATCATAGGCAGGTCAAGGCAATGGGCAGACGGCCTCCCGGTGCAGTTGCGGCGACAACTGCATAAGGCGCAGAAACCTGAGCCCTTGATACCTCTTGACATGACTGTCGGGCTTCGAGAGCGAATCGACATGAACGGCGAAGTGATCATCCCCATCGATAGGGAAGACGTCCGAACGAAGGTCCGGCATCTCGTCGACCAAGGAGCTCAAGGCTTCATAGTCTCCTTAATCTGGTCCTTCTTGAATCCTTCACACGAACAGATAGTGAAAGAGATCATCGAGGAAGAATATCCCGATCACTACCTCGGTGCGATGCCAATCATTTTGTCCAGTGACGTTCAGCCTAAACGACACGAGTACCCCCGCACCAACGTAGCGACCCTGAGCGGCTATCTTCACCGAGACATGAGCGAGCAGCTTTCCTTGTTAACAGAGCAGCTTCGCGACTATGGCTACCGGAAACCACTGTACCTCCTTAACAATATCGGTGGCGTCGCCAAAGTCCCCAGGACACGAGCGATTGACACTTTCGGCGCCGGCCCGGTTGCCGGATTAATGGCAGGAGCCCATCTGGCGAATATCTACGAGCTGCCGCGAGTTCTCGTCACTGATATGGGGGGCACGAGCTTCGACTACGGCATGGTCATCGATGGCGAATGTCAATCGTACGTAGACTGGCCCGTCATAGACCGCTGGGCAACCGAAAACACCATGCTCGAGGTCAGTTCCATCGGCGCCGGTGGAGGATCGGTGGCTTGGATCAACGAGGCCTTGGGCAATCGCCTAGAAGTCGGTCCCAAGAGCGCTGGATCAAACCCAGGCCCCGCCTGTTATGACTTAGGCGGCACAGAGCCAACTGTAGCCGATGCCGACGTGACACTTGGCTTTATTAACCCCAGTAACTTTTTGGGCGGCAAGATGCCCCTCAACTATGATAAATCGGTCGAGGCAATCGAGAAGATCGGTAAGCCCCTGGGCGCTTCGCCCGAAGAGGCGGCCGCAATGGTCAAAGAAATCATTGACGCCAAGATGGGGAACATTATCGTCAAGGAAATCTCGCTTAAGGGCCACGCCGCAAGCGATTTCGTGCTTTTCGCATACGGCGGCGCCGGACCAACTCACTGTGTCGGGTACAACGGTTTCCTAAAGGCTCCAAAAATCATGACGTTCCCCCACGCTAGTGTCTTTTGTGCTCTAGGTGGCGCCATTATGGATTTCCGGCAGCGATATGAGGTCTCCCGACTCGTGACAATGTTCGATCCGGAACAGTCTAATACGTATCTCGATGACCTCGACAAGTTCAACGGTGCCGTTGGCTCATTGCTCGAGGTAGCCCTTCAGGACGTTCGCGGCGAAGGCTTCCGTCCAGAGCAAGCGACTTTCGAACTTGAGCTGGACATGTCGTATGCCAGGCAGCACAACGTGACACGCGTTCGGTCACCGGTCACCGAGCTAGGTAGTCCCGAGCACGTCCGCGCCATCTGCGACGCGTATACCCAAACCTACACTAACCGTTACACGGCTGCGGCACTGGAGCCAGGATCGCCGATCGTAATCCACAACTTCTATCTGTTTGCGACCGTTCCGCTCGAGAAGCCGCAGTTGCCAACGTACTCCTCTGGGTTGGAGGATCCACGCGCCGCACATATCGGAGACCGGCCAGTCTACTGGCCGGACGTAAAAGCCAGAGTTGCCACAAACATCTACGACGCCGACAAGCTGGCCCCAGGGAACGTCGTCAAGGGTCCAGCGATAGTTGAGGCCCGCGATACAACAGTCGTTATTCCTCGCGACAGTACATATACCTTAGACCAGTACATGACAGGGATTTTGGAGCAGCGCTAAAAGCATGCCAATAGATCGTGACGTTCTAGAGCAAATTGGGCTCGAGCCGGCCACACAAGCGGAACTCGACGCTGCTGACCGAATTTCTCCTAGCGAATTTTCGGTTTACATGACAAGACTCGAGCTTCTCTGCGAAGAGATGAAGCAGAATCTCGTCAACATGGGTTTCGCACCGCATCTCGAACTCTCTGACTGTATCGTGCCTCTTTTCTCCGCGAAAGGAGATCTAGTACTAGGCTCGGGGGGTACATATCTCCACGCTGCCACTGGCGCCATCCCCATCAAATATATGCTCAAACACTTTGCGGACGACCCTTCTGTAGGAATCCGCGACGGTGACATGTTCTTGTGCAACGAGCCAATCTATGGCGGGATCCATCTTCCCGATTTTATTTGCTTCATCCCGATCTTCTATGACGGCGAGATCATCGCCTGGGGCGCTGCGTGCAACCATGAGCCTGAAGTCGGAGGCGGAGAGCCTGGCGGGTACACACCGGCAGCAAAATCAAGGTGGGAAGAGGGGTTGCACGTCACACCCGTCAAAATAGCCGAGAATTTCACGCTCAAGAACGATGTAGCCGAAATGATGGCATTTATGGTTCGCGACGAGCGCATGTTTATGGGAGACTTTCGAGCCCGAATCGCCACGTGCATGAAGCTGCGCGAGCGGGTCATCGCGCGCTGCGACTATAAGGGTAAGGACTTCGTAGGCGGCTTCATACGAAAGGGCCTGGACACCATCTCGGATGCCGCTAAAGAACGCGTTCGTTCGATGAACGACGGAACATATAGAACAGCCTACTTCTTCGACACGATCGGGGGCATCGAGCATGCGTTAAACGTGGCGCATATATCCATTGTCAAGAAAGACGACAAGCTCACTATCGATCTAACCGGCACGTCACCCCCTACTGGCACGGCATTAAACGCAAAGCCGCACATGGTTCGCGCACTTCTAGCGGCAGATCTGATGCAATATTTCTTCTCCGACATCCCGGTCAGTGCAGCTGTTCTCCAACCGTTAAGCGTGGTGGCTCCGGAAAACACTTGGGCAAATGCGCCCGATGAGTCGGCGATATCAACTAACCTACGGCTGCTCGGGCCAATCACCAACTATATGCACACCTGCTTCGTGAAAATGATGTTCGACAGCCCTTACCGAGATCACATTATCACGCCGATTGGAACCGGCGGGGGTCAGGGCCATTTCCAGGCCGGGGGACGGGATCAGTACGGCCGACAATTCGGATACACCCGTATTGAGGTAGCAAACGCCTCGGGTAACGGCGCCACTGTTGAGCATGACGGCATGGACGCAGGGGTCTTCTGGTACGCAGGTTTCGGAGACTCGCGGGACATTGAATGGGTTGAGACCCGATACCCCTATCTAGCTCTCTTCCGAACCTTAATGACTGACCAAGCGGGGTACGGAAAGTACCGAGGGGGAGATGGGATCGGCGTCACCTATCTCATCCACGGCGCTACGTCACCCATTCGAATCGTCCATGCAAATAGCATGACCCAATTCTCTGCTGAACCTGGAATAATGGGCGGCTATGCTGGAGGCAATGCCCCATTCCTTGAAATCCGAGATGCCCCTTGGAATACGTTATTCACAGACCCGAAGGTGGAGCTGCCTCGTACCTTCCACGACATGCTCGACGCACAAGACATTATCCCCTCTAGCGCTTCACAGATCAGCTTCACCGATTCCTTCGAGAATGGTGACGCTATTGGCGCCGTGGGCCATTCCGCAGGCGGTTATGGCGACCCGCTGGAGCGCGATGCCCAAGCAGTCGAGGTCGACGTCAAGAAAGGGATATGTTCTGAATGGACCGCGCGCAACGTCTACAGAGTTGCTTTCGATAAGGTGACCGGATTGGTGGACGAAAAGAAAACGGGGCGACTGCGGTCCACCGAGCGAGCTAATCGACTAAAACGCGGAAAACCATACGGCGAGTTTTTAAAGGGCTGGACCAAGAAGCGGCCGCCCCAAGAGTACATGCACCGCTACGGCCCCTGGCCATGGGCAATAACTGACGGCTCGCCCTCTTAAGCGTGCCCACCTCCCGCGATCTCTTTAAGGCTCTTTTCGTCGGGAATGCCATTCGGCCTCCATTCATCCCGATCGTGGCGTCTGCCGGTGCCCGTCTGATGCAGGTCCCTCTTCGAGAGGTTTACAGTGACGCCGGAGTCATGGCAAAGACCCTACGGGACTGTCAATCGCTTTTTGGCTACGACGGAATTTTGGTCTTTCCGGATGCCACGCTGGAGGCGGAAGCTCTTGGGTGCAAGCTGGATTGGACCGAGGACCAACCTCCGACCATAGCTAAGACCCTTACCTCATTGGCAGATCTCGATGTCTTTGGTGGGGACCGTTCATTGACCCAAGGGAGACTCCCGAAGGTCATTGACGCAGCTGCACAACTCGTCGAGAGCGCAAGCAGCCGCTGTGCAATCCTGGGCTCAGTCAACGGCCCCATTGCGATTGCACAGGAGGCACTGCCCAGCGAAAAGTTGAGCCCAATAATTGTCGAGAAAATCGGTGAGGCATGCCATGCGCTGGCCCGAGGCTTCTTCGAGCGCCGCGTGGACGGCATAATCGTGAGGGAATCGTCGCTTTCCTCTGTGCCGTCGGCCGTATACGACGCCCTTGTAAAGACGTTCCGCACACTCAAGAATCTAGCACAGTTCTACGACGTGCCTCTACTGCTAGCCATCGACGACTCGTCCGATTTGGTCGATGCCCTCCCCGTCGATGGTGTGAGCAATGGCAGTTGGGAAGCAGAAAAGAAAGGCAGAACCCCATGGGGCGCCGCTATTTCGGCAAGCGACTGGGACAACGACCTCGAGGGCCAAGTCAGGTCCCTAATTGAAAAGGCCGACGGCGGTACTTACCTGACCACCAAGGGAGAAGTGCCCTTCGCTACCCCAGCCGACCGCCTCCACGACCTCATGGACGAAATCGAGGCTTAGTCCACCATCAGATGATCATTATGTCGCGGGTGAGGGTACCCGACAAATCGACGGGGCCATCCTTTTTTATCAAGTAAGTGTCTTCGAGTTGCATCCCGCCAAACCCCATCTCGAAATATGGTGACTCGAAGTTGATCGTCATGTCCTCTTCCAAAGTAAAGTCTCCGTGAGGATACCAACACCACTGCTCATATAATTCCAGCCCAATCACGTGGAACATGCAGAGTCCCTTGCCTGTCACGTAATTAGGGTTGCCATTCTTCTGGATGGCTTCAACCGCCTTGCGGCATACCTCCGAGGCACTGACGCCAGGACGCATAGCCTCAATCGCCGCCTCTCGACCCGCCAGCATTCCCTGGTAATACTGTTTGGCCTTGTCACTGGGTTCTCCAAACGAGCATGTCCGACCAAGGTCTGTCCAATACCGCTCATACGTACCCTCGAAATCAAATCTGACTAAATCGCCGGGCTGAATCTGATAGTCCTCGTAATCCTGGCGCTGAAAGAGTGCCATGCCTAAACGGCCGACCCCGCTGATACGGGAGGGGACGCTTCGCATAGCATTCTCCTTGGCAAGACGAATGTCGTGTTGAATCAAAGCCTCATTGAACGGTGCTCCCTCTCGCAGCGCAATGACTACATCTTCGATGCCGCGCAGGTTAGCTTCATTCGCCTTTCTGATAATCTCGATCTCCTGTGCCGACTTAACCGAACGTATATACCGAAATGTCTGCACAGCATCGACATAGCGCCCCTTGAACGCTCCCATCGCCTCTAATTGCTGGGCTACACGAACGTCGTCAAATGCCAGGTAGGCATTAGTTAGCCCCAGGTCGGATAGGGTATCTGCCAAGGCCTCTATACGATCCTCGTAATTCTTTTTGCGCCCTCGTTCATACGCATCGAGCAATCGCTTCTCAGCAGCCATTGGCTTGTAGTCCGGGCTTGGCATCTCCGGCTCCGACTCCCGCCCTACCGTCCTGAGAGCAGGCTTGAAGTCGGGGTCACGATCCATAAATACAAGCTCGTGGGCGGCGATAATTAATGTGACTTCAGCCGCCTGGTCACTGGGAAGAATGGCAAACGGGCCACCACCCCAGAGATGAGCATCCGAGCCCCAACCCGCCACGTAATTAAAATTCGCGCCACCGCTCAGTATCGCTGCTTCAACACCTAGGTCTTGTAGATACTCGCTCGCTCGTTCCCGATTCATCAACATTCGTAAGCTCCTATGCCGGCACCGCAACTACGTCGATTTCGAGCTGAAGCTCGGGATATGGCCCGATCTCGTCAGCACCGATGACAGTCGTCGGTGGAACCTTTCCGTCGTAAATAATCCTCGCGACCCGCTCCAACGCCGCGAGTTTCGACACATCAACGAGGTACAGCACTTGATGTACCACCTTCGATATGTCAGACCCCGCCTCTTTAAGTAACTCCTGATAGGTTCGATAAATGTGCCAGGCCTGGCACATCATCGTTTCCGCTTCCGGATCATCAAAGTGTCCGAGGCCCATCAATTTTCCGTGGTCGCGTAGTTGATCGAAGGTCACGATCGGAAAATTCCCTTTGTCACGTCCCGAATAACCGGTCAGGAAAATTAACGGACCGGCCTGCTGGGTCATGGGAATCGGGCCGCTAACAATATCCGGATAGGTCCTGCCAACCTTCTTCCACTCCCCGCCCGGAACAACAGCAACCGAGTCCATCACCGCCACCGCGTCAGGATCACCACTCAGTCGTCCAGCACCCATGGTGAAACCCGTGATGGTAGGAGCCGTGCCGGGATCAGAATTATCGAACGCGTAAAGAGGAACAAAGGCTCCCACGTCGACCATCCCAACGCTAGTACACATGTTGTAACGCAACATGTCGGTCATGGAACCGCCCTGGCTTTCAAGGAGGCGCTTGGAGGCCGTTCGGATCAAAGCTACCTGTGCCTTGAACGCCTCCAAGGACACATCCGTGTGGTAGCTGTCGCTCTTAAGAATCTCGGCACCCTCGTCCCCGACCTCGGCAAGATGAGTCGCCACACGGCCAGTCTTTGGGTTGACGCCGTAAAACCCCGACGTGAACAAAAGATCCCCGACCTTGACTCCCTGAGGATATGGCCGGCTTACACTTTCCAGGTCTGGCAGGTTTATCGCTGTCTTGGAAAGGCCACCCTCCTCCGGGACAAGCGCCACCACCTCTACAACAATACGGTAGTCGTCATGGTAGCCATTGCTCGTCATGCGTGCGATTGTGGTGGCGGGTTTCTCCCCGGGAAAGAACGTCTGCATCACCCGTTCGGCATTTCGGATATCATGCCAATCCGTCAAGTAGAGGCGCTGACGAACAACATGTTCGAGGGAAGAACCTTGTGAGGCTAATATCCGAGCGAGGTTGTCATAGACCTGCCATGTTTGGGCGTTGATCGGACCCTCACGGCCGTCGCCGTGAACTCCCCAAGACCTGAGACTTTCGATGGTCTCATCGGGTAGATCGAAAAGCCGCCGAATAACCTTCCCGGTCTCTAGATTCCGGGGTGCCTGCCCTGACAGAAACAGGAATTGACCCGTGCGTGTTCCTGTAGGAACTGTGCCCAGGCTCTCCAACTCGGCGGGATACCAAAAATCCTCACGGTCCACGGTTTCACCTCGTTCTCGAACGACTCTTCCCAGCGATCCCATTGCTAGCAAACGGAACGTCGCCACCGGCCGGAGGATATCACATCAATGGGCAACTCTGTTACCGAGAAAATCTAAGATCGACTCCGCCATGCGCGATGGTTCGAACTCAATTACATCAGCGCTCGTATCCTCCATAGTAACGAGAGTTCCGCTACTAAGGAGCTTGACAACCGAGGCGCCTTGTCTTCCCAGATGCGCTTCCTCAGCCCTTGCCAGTTCGATAATCAACGTCCGATTTGGAATTCGCCGCATAGCATCGCTGAAGTCGAAGGAGAAATTCGCGTTGTACAAGACATCGAGGCAGGAACGGGCCTGCACGAAATCAGTAACCCGATCTTTCAGAATATCCAGAACGCCGGTGGACAACTCATGGGTTGCCAGCACACCGTCATGCCACCATACACTGCTAAGATTCGTGAAACCCGAGGCCCAATCAGCCAAAAGCCTTGAATGTTCCGACGGGGCCTCCGTGTTGAAATATCGGTCGACGATAGCGTGGATTGCCGTGTTCCGATCTTCGGCTCGAACTACGATGCTATGCGTCTCACCACAGAGGATGAGATCCTTCACACGGTCCGGCCAGTTCGCCCCTAACGCCGCACCGATTTTATTTCCCGTGTGTAATCCAAACACGTTCGCTCGTTCGATACCGAGAGCGTCCATAAAGAGCACGACGCCCCGGGCTAGCTCGTCCATCGTGACCGAATCGGGTAACGGATCGGAGTTCCCGGATCCTAAAGTGTCCATCGCAAAGACTCTATAATCTGGGGCCAACAGCGGAATGAGACCGGCGTAAACTCTCGAGGACCTTGGACTTGCATGTAGCAATATGAGTGGCTCGCCGGAGCCGCCGCCATCCCGATAGTGAATCTGCCCCAACGCAGTGTCAGCATAGGCTCGCCTCAAAATATCCTCCTCGGCTTTCCGTAGGGCTAGCACCCTTGGTATCGCTGATTATAATTCGGGTCGTGATGTCAAATGCACCAGGCGAGACGATCTCAGCCGATTTCCCGTTCAAGTCACAGTACGCCACCATCGACGGCGTCCGTCTTCACTACATAGAAGAAGGCTCCGGCCCTTGTCTCCTGTTTCTTCACGGAAACCCAACCTGGTCCTATATATGGCGCAACATCGTCCCGGAGGTTGCACCATATGCTCGATGTGTGGCAGTAGACTTAATCGGCATGGGCAAGTCCGACAAACCAGACATTGAGTACCGGTTCTTCGATCACGTACGTTACCTTGAAGCCTTCATCACACACCTCAGATTGCGAAACATCGTACTGGTGATGCATGACTGGGGCTCAAAGCTTGGCTTTCATTACGCTCGCCGACACGAGTCAAATGTACAGGCAGCAGCCATTCTTGGCTCGATGTTCATGCCCGTATCCTCGTGGGGTGACATCCCCGACGATTTCCGCGATACACTTCTCGGCTGGAGGAGCCTTGCGGGCTGGGATCTTGTCGCCGAGCGCAACGTGTTTTTCGAAGAAGTGCTGCCATCTGGAATCATGCGCGATTTGGCGGACGAGGAACTTAGGCAGTACAAGTCCCCTTACAAACGCGTAGCCTCACGCAAGGTTCTTTGGCGCTGGGCTCAGGAGATTCCGATAGAGGGACAACCAGCCGACGTTGGTGAGGCTATGGCGGCTGTCAACGAGTGGCTACGCAAAACAAAGCTGCCTATGCTGCTCTTCCATGCAACACCGGGAGGCCTAGGGCAAGCGCCAATGGTGGACTGGATGACGTCGAACGTAACCAACCTCGAAACTATGCATGTCGGCAAGGGAATCCATTTCCTGCAAGAAGACCATCCCCACCGTATCGGGAGCCATTTGGCACACTGGTTGAGGGAACTTGGCCTTTCGCGGAGCCCAGAAGAGGGCTAAGATTCAAACCCTTACAGCAAACGGAGAGACAATGAGCTACAAAACTGTCAAACTCGACAAAACCGATCATATAGCCACACTTACACTGAACCGCCCTGATAGGCTCAACGCCCTCAACGACACGATGTTCGAGGAGCTCATCGACGCACTAGAGAATGTGGCCAAAGACGATGACGTACGCGCAATGATCCTCACCGGCGCCGGCCGCGCCTTCTGCGCCTCGGCCGATGTCAAGGAAGAGCCCCAAGGAGGCGATCGCTTCTTCAGCAAAAAGGGCTTCCCCGAGGTATACGAACACAATCGCAACTTCCCTCAAAAGCTTACGCTCCGTATTCACCACATGCCCAAGCCCACCATTGCAATGGTGAATGGACTGGCAATCGGCGATGGCTTCGACTTCGTGCTAGCGTGTGACATCCGCGTTGGTTGTGAACAGTCGAGATTTATGAACGCCTTTCTACAAATGGGACTGGTCTCGAACACTGGCACATCATGGTTCCTTCCCCGCACGGTGGGTCTGAACAAGGCTTTTGAGCTTCTCTATACCGCCGATTGGCTGGAGTCTGGGGAAGCCCACCGGATTGGGGTGCTCAACATGCTCGTGCCCACGGAAAAACTCCAGGAGGAGACGCTGGCACTTGCACAGCGAATTGTCCAAAGACCACCGGTGCCCAACCGCCTGATCAAGCCCTTGGTCATACGGGGTCTGAATGAGAGCTTAGACGACCATCTCTTAAGCGCAGCAGAGGTAGAGGTGTTGACTCTCTCCACCGAAGATCACAAAGAGGCGTTAGCAAGCTTCCTAAACAAGCGCCAACCTAAATTCAAAGGTCGTTAGGGTAACCTAACAAAATCCGAGATGATTTTAGCCAGATCATCGGCGCGCCACTCGGCCGCGTTGTGGTCGCTTCCTGCTAACTTCAGCACCTTAGCTTCAGTCATAAGGTCGGTCGCGAGATCAGCCCGTTTGCAAAAGACAGGTTCAGTGTGACTGTCAAGCTGGATAAAAAGTGTCCGGGCTTTGATCCGAGGCAGAGTGGCCTCCCAGTCGTAGGTGAAAACTGCCTCGTAGATTCGAGGAGCATTTTCCCCAATCTGGGCAATGTCGAGCATTACGAGTCGAAGAAAGTCACTCTCCTCCTCTGATAGTACCGGGCTTGGCGTTGCCCCGGTATGAAACCATTTGTTCATAACCTGACTATAAGCCCACGCCCATTGTCGTTGTAGATGGGAACCTTCGGAGCCTCGCTCTACCAGTTTTCGCGTCTTGGGCACAGCCCAATTGAAAGCCGTCTCCCTCTCTTCACCTTGCTCTGTGAAGGTATATCCCATCACCACCAGTCGGCGTATACGTTCGGGCCAGGAAGCAGCAACTTCGCCCGCAACAAGAGATCCCGTGTGGCAGCCAAAAAGGTTGCTCGATTCAAGGCCTAAGGCATCCATGACATGAACTACATTCTGGGCAAGGTCTTTGATCTCGAACGTTTCCGGCAGGGGGTCGGAATTCCCACAACCGAGCGAGTCTAGAGCGTAAACCTGATAGTGCTCAGCGAGCTTCGGTATAAGTGCAGTGAACTCACGAGAAGAGCGCGGGTTCTGATGTAAAAGCACGAGAGGCTCACCCTCACCCTGAGTCTGATAGTGGACCTGCCCCTCAGGGGTATCTACATAGCCTTTTTTCGCTCCCTGTCCCATGTGACCTACCTTGTAGCCCCATCCATGGCGTCAATGATCGACTGGACATAAAGTGTCTCGTCGTAGTTCTCCCGGGGCGGGAATGGATAAAGAATCGGCAAATCAATGCCGACACTTCGAAACTCATCCACACGTTCCCTAGTGCGATCGAAACCGGCAGCTACAGGGAGTTGGTCGAGCATGTCCTCAGTTACATGAGCCGCGGCAGCCCGCGAGTCGCCTCGGTCCCAAGCCTCTTTGAAGCCAGCGGCCTGCTCATGGAATCCAAGTTCGTCGTAGTGATTGCGGTAGCGCTCCAGCCACCCATAGAACGCGACAGCATCAATGATGTCCCTCCGAGCCATTACCTCGTCACGATGAGGAACGCACATGATGAAAGACGATACGTCAATTGCTGAAGGATCTCGCCCAACTTCTCTGGCCCCTTCGGCAATGGCTGCTCGGATGCGACCGACATGGTCCTTGCTAGCCAAATGCAGTATGACGCCGTCGGCGATCTGGCCGGCTATTCGGGCCATATGAGTACCCACTACCCCCATATATATGGGGACCTCAAAGGGAGCACCGGCCGACTGGATACGTAACCCGTCGACTCCACAAGCTTTTCCATGGTAGGTCACCGTCTCACCAGCAAGAAGTTTGCGCACAATCTCGACGTACTCTCGAGTACGCGTAATCGGCTTATCGTATGGCATCTGATGGACGACTTCGATCAACCGCTGGTGACTGCTACCAATTCCCAAGACAAACCGGCCGTTACTGACGTGGTGAAGCGTGGCGGAACCAAGCCCAACAAGTCCAGGCGAACGAGTGAACGCGCTGATCACCGCAGTACCTAGCTTGATGCGCTCAGTCTGAACAGCGACAGCTGACAGGT
>CAZUGG010000191.1:0-12665 GCA_964619905.1 uncultured Dehalococcoidia bacterium | reverse complement strand
CGCGATCCGTACTCCACGCGACTTGATCAGCCACACCGGTGATTTCAAATTTGACCACACGCCCAGCGACGGCCTGCCCTCAGATCTGAATAAGCTGGCAAGCCTTGGCGCAGAGGGCGTAGATCTGTTGCTCTCGGATTCCACCTATGCCACAGTTCCCGGCTACACACCTTCTGAGAAGATCGTGGGCCAGACTCTTGATCGCCTCATCGGCGCTGCACCGGGCCGAGTAATCGTCGCAACGTTCGCAAGTCTCATCAATAGAGTGCAACAAGTTGCCGACGCCGCAGTCAAACACCAGCGACGCATTGGCTTCGTGGGACGCAGCATGGTCGACAACTGTTCCATGGCCATGAAGCTAGGCTACCTCGACATCCCCAAGGGAGTACAAGGCAGCGTAGAAGAGATCAACAACCTGCCTGGACAGCGCGCCGTAGTTGTAACAACGGGAGCTCAGGGCGAGCCCACGTCAGCTCTAGTCCGGATGGCCAGAAACGATCATCGTGACATCACGATCCGGGACGGCGACACTGTGATCATTTCTGCAAGCCCCATCCCGGGAAACGAACGACTGGTCAACGACACAATCAACAACCTCACAAGGCTCGGGGCTCATGTGCTCTACGACCGAATCGAGCAAGTGCATGTGCACGGCCACGCGGCGCAAGAAGAACTCAAAACCATGCTCAGCCTGACCAAGCCACGCAACTTCGTTCCTGTCCACGGCGAGTTTCGGCACCTCGCCGCCCACGCGGGAATAGCTCGGTCGATGGGCGTACCAGGCGAGAACGTCTTCATCATGGAGGATGGCGACGTGCTGGAACTCCACAAGGGCGGGGCTCAGCAAGCTGCCGCTATCCAGGCCGGACCAATTTACGTGGATGGTCACGGTCGGTGGAGTCCAAACAGCACAGTGATCAGGGACAGGAAA
This sequence comes from uncultured Dehalococcoidia bacterium, assembly GCA_964619905.1. GTDB lineage: Bacteria > Chloroflexota > Dehalococcoidia > SHYB01 > SHYB01 > DAOUKH01. The sequence goes on along the minus strand of CAZUGG010000191.1, from coordinate 11,734 downwards.
AATTTAGCGCGTGATGGCATCGTCGTCGCGCTCGTGACCATCGATAAGGTCACTCGGCGTTTGGTGGGTCAACCAAATCTCTGGTCGTACGGAGTGCTCGACGAGGCGGAAGCTCGAAAGATTATCGAAGAGGGCCAGGAAGTCGTCTCGACTAGATTAGACGATGCTGACGGGACACTTTCCGGCACTGAACTGGCCGAGGATCTAGTACGAGAGGCGCTCCGCCAATACTTCTCAAAGCGAACAAAAAGACGTCCTACTATCCTTCCAGTAGCAGTGGAGGCATAAATGGCAAAAGGAGCGGGCAGCAAAGCTCCTGCCTCAAAGCCGATGGCTCCCGGAGCCACATTATTTAAGGTCGCTAGGGGTTCGCGCCTCGTGATGCTAACCCTAGCAGTAACTATTGGTGCGCTGATCGGCATCGTCGCATGGCAAGCAGATGCAATCTGGGAAACGATCGGCTTTGGTGCAATTCCAGGCGCCTCAATGGTCTGTGCCGTCGTTGGGACTTTCTTGTTTCGGCCACGGATGATAGTCGTGCACTGGTTCCGCTTCCTGGGTCTGATCCTTCTAGGCTTTACCTCCTGGGGAGCCCTCGCATTCTACGACGCGTTCGAGGGGGCCTTGGAACGTTCTAGCCTGGGCGGCAAGTTCGGAGCCGATCTTATCGGGAGCCGCGACGCCGTGGGCATTCTGAGGCTCGTCGCCCTCGGTATCGCCGGAGCCGCGTTGTTGTCTCCTCAGGCAACTATTGTCGGCGTACGCCGTGGCGCAGGTGCATCGATCATGGGATGGAGGCTTGGGCTCGAATTTACCCAAATGTTTGCCACTGCCGTTGCCAATTTTACAAATCGAACCGGGACGAGCAACAAGTCCTCCACTAGTCGCCAAGCAAACACAAACTCTCCAATACCTGTCGATGTCGGCAAAGTCGAAAACTCAGAGCCCAACGAACACGTGATCCCCGTCATCTTAGAAGACAGCATCGCAGAACATGACCCCGTCGAAATCGTTTCGATCCCAGAAGAATCAGAACTAGCTGCCGACGAAAAGGAGTCCATCCCTGAACTGGATGACCCCAGCGGCATCAGTGCCAGTGTTTCTTCTTACCTTGGTGAAGTCGCGGGGAAATGGCGACTACCCGCAATCGAGATCCTAGATCATGCACCGGCAATCGGTTCATCGGGCGTGGATGATCATTCTCGAGCTCGGGCCATCGAGGAAGCCCTGGGAAGCTACAACATCGAGGCGAAGGTCGTGGAGATCAACCCGGGCCCCGCCGTTACCCAATTCGGCGTCGAGCCTGGTTGGGCCCGACGATTCAAAGACGTCCGGGTCAAAGATGAGAACGGCAAGCAACTTGTCGACGATCTTGGCCGTCCTGTTGTCCGGCGAGAAGAGGTCTCCCGAACACGAGTAAAGGTTGACGCCATATCGAACCTGGATAAAGACCTGGCTCTCGCGCTGGCTGCATCGAGCATTCGCATCGAAGCTCCAATTCCCGGGAAATCGCTCGTTGGCGTCGAAGTGCCTAACGCTCAGTTCGAGTTCGTCAGCTTGCGGGGGCTCATGGAGTCGCCAGCCTTCACGAAGATGCGCTCTAAAACAAAGCTGGCAGTAGCTTTGGGCAAAGGTAGCGGCGGTGGCCACGAAGTCTCTGACTTGACCAAGATGCCCCACATCCTCATCGCTGGCGCCACTGGCAGCGGTAAGAGCGTGAGCATCAACGCCATCCTCGCGAGCTTGCTTATGCAGGCAACACCCCAAGATCTTAGGCTATTGCTCATCGATCCCAAGCGCGTCGAGATGGCAGCCTACAACAGCCTGCCCCATCTGCTGATGCCAGTGATCACAGACGTCGACAAGGTGGTTTCGGCACTACGGTGGGCCATCCAAGAAATGGAGCAACGTTACAAACGATTCTCCGCAGTGGGCGCCCGTAATCTAGAGTCATACAACAAAAACAAACGTGTGGTCGAGTCTCTGCCTTACATCGTCATAGCCGTGGACGAACTTGCCGACCTGATGATGGCCGCACCCTATGACGTAGAGCATTCGCTGACGCGCCTCGCTCAACTAGGCCGGGCAACCGGCATCCACCTCATAGTTGCCACGCAACGACCTTCGGTAGATGTAGTCACTGGCCTGATCAAGGCGAACTTCCCAACACGCATGAGTTTCGCGGTCTCCTCTGTTGTCGATTCGAGAACTATCCTGGATAGCGGCGGCGCCGAGAAGCTATTAGGAAAGGGAGACTCCCTTTATTTGCCGCAGGATGCACCTAAGCCCAAGCGCGTGCAGGGAGTCTTTGTGTCTGACCGGGAAATCGAGCGTCTCATCCGAGCATGGAACAGTCAAAACGCACACAACAAGCCAGCCCATGTGGAGATCGAAGAAGCGCCCCTTCCTCCAACGCCGCCCACCAAGGGGCATGAGGCCGAGCCTGCAGGCGTTTCTCGGGACCCAGTGCTTAGCGAGCTCATCGCAGAGGAAGCAGGTCATGACATTTTGTATGAACAGGCGAAAGGGCTAGCCACAAAGTATTCTAGGCTCTCGCCCTCACTCCTCCAGAGAAGATTAAAGGTTGGTTATAATAAAGCTAAGAACCTCGTCGAGATGCTCGAAGAGGAAGGCCTCGTTGACGCGGACGACTAACCGTGCCGGCGGCTTGGGGCCAAGCGGGTGATGGGCGAATGGCGGAAGAGATCGGCAAGGTCCTCTCCACCGACGCGCTAGCGGAGGCGCAACAAGAGCAGGGGAATCAGTGCCTTCACTGCGGGACAGATGTCGCGCGCGCGCCCGTGTACACCCGCTACCGGGTGTGCCCACAATGTCGCTTCCACTACAACTTAACGGCGCTACAACGGATAACGTTGCTCACCGACGCCGGAACGTTCCGCGAGATGAACCAATCTCTAGTCCCACTAGACCCACTCGCCTTCGCCGATCACCTCTCATATAGAGAGCGCCTCTCCCAAGCACAAAGCGTAACCGGGCTCCTCGAGGCTGTCGTAACCGGCACCGGCAACATTGGTGGGATTCAGTCTGTCCTCGCGGTTACTGCCTTCGGCTTCATGGGTGGCAGCATCGGGAGCGCTGTTGGGGAGAAGGTATCTCAGGCGGCTGACCTCGCGCTGCGGCAGCGAGCACCCTTCTTATTGGTAGCCTGCGGCGGCACACCTCGCATCCGTGAAGGCATGCTTTCACTGATGCAAATGGCCAAGGTTGTCACGAGCCTGAAACGGTTGAGGAAGAAGTCAGTCCCTTTCATTGCGGTGCTTGCTAGCCCCACATCGAGCTATCTTCTTTCATCCGCTGTCAGCATGGCGGATGTCATTCTGGCCGAACCTGGCGCGCTTGTCGGATTCGGGCCTAAGAAGGTCGTAGAAGAAGCCACTCCCAAGGAAACCCTGCCCAAGGACTACCACACGGCCGAGTTCTACCTGCGACACGGAGCGGTCGACGCGATCATCGACCGACAGAGCTTGAAGCAGCACCTCGCGCTAGTGCTAGACCTGTTCAGCGTCAAGTTCCGCCTCACCATCGCCAACCGAGTTCGCTTGCGGCCCCAGGAGGCGCCCCAAGCACCCGCCTGGGAACGGCTGCAGCTGGCCCGGCACGAGCAGCGACCTTCCGCAAGGGATTTTGTAGCCCGCATAGTCTCCAACTTTGTCGAACTCCATGGCGACCGAATCAGCGCAGACGACCAAGGCATCCTAATTGGGATGGGTTATCTTGCCGGAGAAGCGGTCATGGTGATTGGCAATGACCGCGGCCGAGAAGAGGACGAGGATACATCTGATGCCCGCGTTACGCCGAGTGGGTTACGTAAGGCCCAGCGTGCCCTTGGCCTCGCAGAACGGTTCAAACTACCGGTAGTGACGCTCATTGACACTCCGGGCGTACTCCAAACGATTCAGGCCGAAGAGCAAGGTATCGCAGGAGCAGTTGGTGAAACGATCAGTCGTATGTCAGATTTGAAAACGCCGATCATCTCAGTGATCATAGGCGAGGGGGGTAGCGATGGAGCCCTCGCTTTAAGCGTCGCGGATCGCATCCTCATGCTGGAAAATGCGATCTTCACCCCTATCGCGCCTGAAGCCGCAGCATGGCTGCTGTACCGGGACCCGGACAAGGTCGAAGAAGTGGCAGCTGCGCTCAAGTTAACCGCGCTCGACTGCCGCGCCTTTGGGATTGTCGATGTTGTTGTACCGGAGCCGGAAGACGGTGCTCACACCAACTTCGACGAGTCGGCCCGCCAGCTTGAACGAATGCTCGTGCAGTCCCTGCTCGACGTTCAAATGACCTTCAACTTCACGATGCTCAGGAACCGCTATCGCAAGTTCAGAGAAATCGGCTCCTACAGTACATACTTCCAGGCGACTTTGGCCAACGAAGTGACCCAGTTCCAGGGCACCATGTTCAAGGGGCTTCGCGACCTGAAACGACGCTTAGTCGGAAAAGGGAACGCCTCCGACGACTCGGGTCGCCAAGAATTGCCCAAGCTACCCCCAGATTAAGAACGAGCCGCGCATCCGTTACCACGGCAGGTTCGGCAGGTCCTTCTTGTTCGTCGACCAACCTTTTGCTAACTGGGTGCGGCGACCGACGCGGTCAGCATTGAAACAATCGAATCGAACTGCTGCCTGACCTTATCGTCGGTTAACACGGGAGGCGCGGGCGGAGCGCGAAATACCGGGTTCAGATGCACGGAGCCCAAGAACGCCGTGTCAATGCTCTTGGCTAATTGCTCTCCACCACCCTCACCAAAGATATCGCCGGACATCGTCTCGACAACACCAAGAACAGGGAGATTGAGCTTGCGTATCATATTGATAGAACGACGTGCGTCGAGAACAGCGAGCTCTTGAGGCGTCGTTACCACGACGAAGCCGTCCAACTGGAGAGTCTGCATAATCGTCAGAGCCGCGTCTGAAGTGCCAGGTGGCATGTCGACGATGAGATAGTCCATCTCGCCCCACTCTGTCAGCTCGATGAACTGAGTCAAGGAATTATGGATCATTGGGCCCCGGAAGATGATTGCCTCGTCTTCCTTTTCCTGGAATAAGCCCATTGAGATGACCTGAACCCCATGCATCATCGCGGGGGTGATCTTGCCATCAGTCATCTTGGGCTGATCGTCAGCTTTCAGTAGCTTGAGGACATTGGGGCAATCGATGTCGGCGTCAAAGAGACCAACTTTGCTGCCCTGGCTAGCCAGTGTGACAGCCAGGTTTACGGCAACCGTACTTTTGCCCACCCCACCTTTACCGCTGTAAACGGCCATCTTGACCTTGATCTTGCCGAGGCGCTCCCCGATGCGTTTCTTCTGCGCCCATTGGCGCTTCATCGCTTCGATCTTCGCCTTTGCCTCGGGACCATCTCCAGGTCCGTGGACGTGAGCATGCTGAGTCATCTGCGTCTATCTCCTAGTCGATGCCTAGTTCTTCCCTTACCGAATCCGATATCTTCTCGGGAGACCACGGCGGATCAAAGGTCATCTCCACATTCGCATCCTCGACATCATCGATATCCAAAATACGGTCGCGGACGCTGTTTGCAATGTAAGCCCCCATGCCACATCCAGGAAAGGTTAACGTCATAACCACGTCAACATTCCCATCGTCAATGGTTACGTCATAGACGAGCCCCAGATCGACGATGTTGTAAGGAATTTCGGGGTCGTAAACATCTTTCAACGCTTCAAGCACCTGATCTTTAGATGGCATGTCGCACCCCCACCGTACTTCTGTTGAATTCTCTCCAATTCTATCAGCCACGTCACCGCCAACACAATATTCACTCACACGACTCAACCATGCCGCAGAGCCTTGTGCAACATCCGCTGGTAGAGACGGCACAAAAGTTCCCCAACCCAGGGATGGCAAGCAGCTGTGCTATACTCGACTTCTGTAGACCAAGGCTTCGAAACAGGCACGAAGGCACCAAAAATGCACGCGTTTAGGGTGGCCCTCGCCCAGATCAACACCACCGTCGGCGACCTCGATAGCAACACCGCCAAGACGATTGATTACATCGGGAAGGCGAAGTCTGCTGGCGCTAATCTGGTAGCTTTCCCCGAGCTCACTATCACCGGGTACCCACCAGAGGACCTGGTGTTCAAGCGCCAGTTTATTACCGAAAACCTCGCCGCCCTGGATCACGGCGTCAAAGCAACTCGGGGCATTACCGCTGTCATAGGTTTCGTCGATGCCGACGAAGACATCTACAACGCCGCCGCGATAGCTCATCAGGGCAAACTGGCGGGTACCTACCACAAGATGTACCTGCCCAACTACAGCGTCTTCGACGAGGAACGGTATTTCCGTGCTGGGAACGAGACCCCCGTGTTCGTTATCGACGGGGTACGCGTGGGGATAAACGTGTGCGAAGACTTATGGTACGCGGTGGGACCGACAGTCCTGCAAGCAGAGGCGGGGGCGGAGGTTATTGTCAACATCAATGCTTCCCCTTTCAGCGCTGGCAAAGCAGATCACCGAGACAAATTTGTGTCGACGCGAGCCACAGATCATGGACTCTACGTTTGCTACGTCAACCTAGTCGGCGGTCAGGACGAACTTGTTTTCGACGGCGGCAGTATGGTTTTCGACCCCACAGGAAAACTCATTGGCCGCGCAGAACGCTTCGGTGAGGAGTTACTTATCGTCGACCTAGATATCGAGATGGTACTACGCAACCGTCTCCACAACCCCTTGCCTCGAAAACAGCGGCTGACGCAGTTCTTCCCTGATTTGCAAGCCCCCCTCGTTGAGATTTCCCAAGAACCCCTGGAGGCAATCCCTCGTCAACCGATCCAAACTCGGACCGTTGAGCCTATGTCGAACTCGGCCGAAGTATACGAAGCATTGGTCGTGGGTACACGAGACTACGTGGCCAAGAATGGTTTCGAGCGCGTCCTCATTGGCCTTTCCGGAGGCGTCGACTCGGCACTAGTGGCCACAGTAGCCGTCGATTCTCTAGGTGCTGACAAGGTAGTTGGTGTTGCGATGCCGTCTAGATACAACTCATCAGAAAGTGAGGAGGACGCCCGCCTTCTTGCCCAAAACCTTGGGATGGAATACCACGTTATCTCGATCGAACCTGTCTTCGAAAAAATGTTGTCTACCTTGGACGGGATCTTCGAGGGAACCCAGCCGAATGTGGCCGAAGAAAACGTTCAGGCACGGATCCGAGGCAACATCCTCATGGCCATTTCCAACAAGTTTGGATGGCTCGTACTCACCACGGGAAACAAGAGCGAGATGGCGATGGGATATGCGACCCTCTACGGAGATATGGCGGGTGGGTACGCCGTTATCAAAGACGTGCCCAAGAGCTTGGTGTACGGTCTTTGCCGACACCGTAACCAAGTCGCAGACAAGGACCTGATCCCGGCGCGCGTTCTCCAGAAGCCTCCCTCGGCGGAGTTACGCCCGGACCAAAAAGATGAGGACTCGCTGCCTCCCTATGAGGTCCTGGACCCGATCCTAGAAGCTTATGTGGAGAAGGACCGTAACTTTACGGACCTTATAGACATGGGGCTCGACGCTGAAACAGTAAAACAGGTCATCCTAAGCGTCGACCGCAACGAATATAAACGCCGGCAGGCGCCTCCAGGCGTCAAGATCACTAGTCGCGCCTTTGGGCGCGACCGGCGGCTGTCCATCGTCAACAAATTCAAGCCTTTCTGAGGCAGGCGGCTTCCAGCCCCTATAACCCGATCATCCTCCGGTCTCATCTTCTATCACATGCTAGAGTAGCGAAGCTCCGGGTTGTCGAGGACGCGCTATGGACCTAAATCTTGGCGATTCAGCATGGATCGGGCTCGCCGCCACTGCAGTTATGACGGTGTTCATGTATGCGTTGCCCAAGATAGGGCTGCCGCGCACGGACATCACCCTGGTCTTAGGCAGTATGCTGCGGCAGCCTCGTCACCGCGCTCCGTACTATGGAGCTTTGATGCACCTAGGGATGGGCATCGTGTTCGCCTTTCTCTACGCTTTTGCCTTTATCGTTTTAGATGTGAATCCTAACTGGTGGAAAGGCATTCTCGCTGGCATCGCTCACTGGGCCTTGGTGATGATCGCAATGGATCCTTTTGGTGAAATTCATAGGGACATCAAGTCCGGACGGATTAAAGAGCCTGGAGTGTTCATGCGAAACCTCGGGGCAGAATACGCCCTGGCATCGCTGATGCGCCATCTAGTATTTGGGGCCATGGTCGGCCTACTGTTCGACATCTCGTCATAAATCGTCGAACCGCTAAAGCCGAGGCCTCCAACCTTTGTGTACGGGGCCCCAACCGTAATAGACGCGGCTTTCTTTTCGCCAGCACTTGCCGTGTTGTACCATGACCCATCCGCACCACCACTGCGGAAGAGGAGTCACCACACATGGATATCACCACTCAAACCATAGACGTAGCCGGCGATGGAGGGCCCATGTCGACCTATGTCGCCGAGCCCGTTGCTAGCGGCAGGTACCCAGTCGTAATCGTTTTCGTGGAAGCGTTCGGCCTCAACGCGCACATCAAAGACGTTACCAACCGCTTTGCGGCTGAAGGTTACGTCGCCATTTCCCCCGACATGTACTATCGGGCGGGACCGGGAAACGTCATTGGGTATGAGGATGTCCCTAAGATCATGCCTCTCATGCAGGGGATGAACGATGTGCTTTCCAATGCCGACTTCCGCATCGCAATCGATTTCATCAAGACCCTGGACAAAGCGGACTCCTCCAAGATCGCAACCACTGGCTACTGCATGGGCGGAACGCTGTCGTGGCTTTGCGCTTGCCTGAATCGGGATGTAAAGGCCGCCGCCGTCTATTACTCGGGCGGTTTGATCACCCGAGAAACAAGTAGCCGACGCCCTCTCTCGCCCCATCTCTACGCCGAGTTGTTAACAGCACCCGTGCTCGGTTGCTTCGGTGAGCTCGACAAGAACCCGCCGCCAGCTGACGTGAATGAAGTCGATGCTCTGCTAACCGACCTGGGGAAGGAGCACGACTTCAAGATCTACCCTGGAGCGAACCACGGCTTCTTCTGCGACGACCGCCCTAGTTATCACAAGGAGGCTGCGGACGACGCGTGGCACCGAACCCTGAACTGGTTTGGCAAACACCTCGGCTGAAGTTCGGTCCGGATACACTCTAACCAATCGTGACTCAATGTCGGATTAAATAGGTTCCGCTAGCCCCGCAATGCTCTGATAATCCCTTCTTGCTCGATATCGTCGACAGGCTTTCGCAGGTACGCGACAGCGCCAGCCACACGAGTAGCAACCGGGACACCGTCCTTATAGACCACACGGTTGCTTGCCACAGAGGGCACGCGTTCACCAGATGTAATGATGCCGGTTAGGTTAAGCGGATCAACCGCGGAGAGGCCGATCAATTTGCCATCGGTCTCCTTGCGCCTAATCGCTCGCAACGATTCGACGGCCTCCGGAAGAGCATACTGCTCTCCCGAAAACTCGGCGACAAACCGGCCGCCACGTATCTCTCCGCGAGCCTCCATCCGGCGCCAAACCCGAAGCAGGTCACGCCATGGGGGCAATCCTGTTTCGCGTTGTGCCACCTTGTAGAAGACGACGCCATATCGTTCTAACAACTGCCTACCCCAAAGTTCCGCAGACCCCAGAGCCTCGGACTCGGTCCCCCGACCAGGGTTATCGAGGCCCTCACGGAAGAGGGCCCATCGACCGCTAAAGTGCCGAGGTTCGCTCCCACCGTTTTGACTACCCCATGGACCTCGCCGTCCGTGCCTTTTCGAACCAGTCCGCCTAGCCACTAGACCTCGCAAGCCTCCGAACCCATCGCCTGTGACCAACCCCGCATTTACCAACTGCCCCAACGCATTGTGAACCTCCAGAGGCAGGCGTCCCGTCGCCTTGGCGAGGTCCTGAGAGAAGCTCGGCCCGTGCCGTTTCAGATAATCGAGAACTTCCTCTGCCAACGAGCCGATATTGGCTGATTGTCTAGGATCTCTCCCTGTTGACAGCCACCCTTGCAAACTTTCGCGGAAGAGTAACGCAACAGGCAAGGACCTAGTCGCAGAAGCACCCCGACGACTCCCGTTCACGGGAGGGGAAAGTCGGCCCCAGACCACCTGACCCATCAGAGTCAGATCGTCTAGCCACGAGGGCATGTAACGATCCATCCGTGCGCCGAGAACCTGGGGCTCCCAGGCCCCCACGGGTACATGGTAACCCTCTAGCCTTTTGAGAACCTTAGCAAGCCCTGAAGTTCCCTTGAGGTGATACCCCTCTGCAACATGCTGCCACGCGAAAAGAAAGCGCATGTACTGCTGTGGTGTGACTGGTTCAATCTCCTTGCGCAGCCGATTCAGCGTGTAGCGATGTATCCGCGCGAGGAGTCGACGGTCACACCATTCAATCGTCGTACCTCCAGGGGTGAACTTACCTCTCAAAACGGCTCCTTCCCCCTCCAGGAAGGCCAACGCACTGTCGATCTCCGTCGACTCTAAACCCATCGGCGATGCCAGGTCCTTCGCTGTCACAGGACCCAGGCTTTCCATGCGGCCGCGCACCAACTCACGGAGAGCTTCCTCTCGTTCCCATTTGTGCCCCAGTTCACGCTCCGGCGCCTTCACAGGAGAGTCCAGGACAAGAGTCACCCCTTCTTCTTGCTTTGGGAACAGTGCAGCAAACACGGGGAGCCGTTCGGCAGCAACCCAAAGGACCTTTGGTGAGACAACGGTCCCCCGAGGCATGATAGTCAGTTTGGTCGCCCTCAGATCATCAGCTAGGACCTTCAAGAGCTCACCCCAAGACGCAGCTTCAGCCTCCGTCAAATACCCGAGTAGAGCCAGTTCGTCGTGGAGCTCATCGGCATTGCGCGGGTCAAGCCAAGCCTGTTCACGCACAAGTTCAACCGCCGACTGGTCTAACGCTCCTATATCTCGCACTGACTCGACATCGAGTGTCCGACGCATCATCACAGCCTGGGTACGACGCTCTTCGAGAGGAGCGTCGTCGAGGAAAGCATAGGGTTTGGCGCTGAGAATCTCTTGGGCCATCGGCGACGGCTCCACTGTATCCATCGCAACAAGCGTTACCTTCTCGTCCTCAATTTGTCGAAGCACCTTGGTGAAGGCACCGACATCCATCGCCTCGTGAAGACAGTCGTAGACCGTCTGGGCCACTAACGGATGGTTCGGAATGTCGATGTCTCCAACAACGTTCTCCGCACAGGCTCTCTGTGCTGGGAAAACCGCACTCAACAGATCATCGGCCCGCATTCGCTGCAGCGGCGGAGGCACTTTCTTCCCGCCCGCGTGGCGAAGAACTGCCAGCGAACGGGTGGCATTCCAGCGCCAACGAACCTCAAACATGGGCGCGGCAAGCAGGGCCTGAATCAGCACTTCTTGCACCGAGTTCGAGTTCAAATACTGGTACACGTCGGCCAAAGGGAAACTGTGTTGCGGACCAAGTGAGAGAACGATGCTGTCCTCAGTTGCTGCGGCTTGCAGCTCCTGGTTGAAGGCCCGGCAGAACTTCTTGCGCAACGCTAGACCCCAAGCACGGTTTACCTGCCCGCCGTATGGCGCGTGGATTACGAGCTGCATGCCTCCTGCCTCATCAAAGAACCGCTCAAACACAATCGTCTGTTGCGTGGGCACTACACCTAGGGCGATCTTTGTCGCCGCCAGATAATCCACCACCTGTGCGGCGGCGCGCTGCTCGATACCACACTCCCCAACGAGCAAAGCAAC
>CAZUGG010000190.1:0-2905 GCA_964619905.1 uncultured Dehalococcoidia bacterium | reverse complement strand
GTATTGGAACGAGACGTGGACCCTGAAATGTTGGAGAGTGGCATCTCAAAACTTAACGAAGCGATAAGGCGAGCCACCGCGGGAGAGGCGCTATTGATCTCCGAGCTCTCCGACCTCGGCCTCGGAGAACTCGACGTCTTTGGAGAAGCTGAGGCTAATCCCTAAAGCGCAACAGATCCTACGGCGACAAAGGAAGTTACGATTTCCGTAAATGGATCGGAGTGTAGCTGCGCTCAGAAGCCCCCGTGTAGAGTTGACGGGGCCGGGCGATTCGGGTCGACGGGTCAGCGATCATCTCGTTCCACTGCGCAAGCCACCCGACAGTACGGGGAATGGCGAATAGGACCGGGTACATGTCCACATGGAATCCCATCGCCTGGTAAATGATGCCCGAGTAAAAATCGACGTTGGGATAAAGACGCCGCTCGACAAAGTATTCATCCTGAAGCGCAATGTTCTCCAGCTCGGTCGCTACCTCGATCAATGGATTACGGCCAGTGATCTCGAAGACCTGCTCCGCCGTCTCTCGAATAATCTTGGCGCGTGGGTCGTAGTTCTTGTACACCCTGTGCCCAAAGCCCATGAGACGCTCTTCGCCGGCCTTAACACCTTTGATGAACTCATGGACTTTATTCTTAGAGCCGATACGCTCAAGCATCCGCAATGCAGCCTCGTTGGCTCCTCCGTGAAGTGGTCCGTACAAGGCAGCGATGGAGCCAGCAAGCGCAGAGTAGGGGTCAACATTCGAGCTTCCGATCGAACGCATCGCATTTGTACTGCAGTTCTGTTCGTGATCGGCATGCAGGATAAACAGAATGTCCAAAGCCCTTTCAAGCACCGGGTCCGGTTTGTACGTGGGCTCACCCATTCGGAACAGCATGTTCAGGAAATTGCCGGTATACGACAAGGAGTTATCCGGATAGGAGTAGTAGAGACCCAAACGATGCCTATAAGCAAAAGCTGCCAGAGTCGGCATCTTGCCAATCGCACGATAGAGTTGAAGTTCCCGAGATGACGCGCTTTGAATGTTCTTCGCGTCTGCATAGAAAGCCGAGAGCGCCGCAATTGCACTCAGCACCATCCCCATCGGATGGGCATCATAGTGGAACCCGTCCATCACCTTCCGAATGTTTTCATGAACCAAGGTGTGATGGGTGATGTTCGTGGTCCAATCTTCAAGCTCAGGTGTCGTAGGAAGCTCGCCGTGCACAAGAAGATAAGCAACCTCTAAAAAACTGCTCTTCTCCGCCAGCTCCTCAATCGGGTAGCCGCGGTATTGAAGAATACCCTTGTCGCCGTCGATGAAGGTAATTGCGCTGCGGCAGGACGCAGTATTGTCAAAGGCCGGGTCATAACTTAGAAGCCCAAAATCGTCCTCTGTAACCTTGATCTGACGAAGGTCAATCGCCTTGATCGCACCATCGACTACAGGGACCTTGTACTTTCGTCCAGTCCTGTTGTCAATAACAGTGAGGTCGTCTGAGGGCATCCCGATCCTTTTGGCACATCTAGCTGGGTTCGAGGACGAGCTCACGCTGCCCCGAGCAAGGAGCCCTTAGCTTATACGGTGGTCTGACAGATCGCAACGGCCTTCCCTCCGGCAGTAAGTACTCCACAGGAAAAGTTAGGCAGCGCTATAATCGCCAGCGCACAAAGAATCTGACTGGGTATCAGATACCAATGCCAGTTCAAATCAACACAGTCCTAGGTCCAATCGACTCCAGCCAACTTGGATTCACTTTGATCCACGAGCACTTGAAAGTGTCTCTGCTCGGTTTTGAGATGGACCCTTTTCATACCTACGACCGTCGAACTACTCTGCAAGAGGCGGTCGACAACATGCAAGAACTTCGGAGTCTCGGGGTCTCGACCGTCGTCGACCCGCTTCCTATGGGCTTAGGTAGGGACCCAGAGTTCTCTGCAGAAGTTTCCCAGGCTTCCGGAATGCAGATTATCATCTCCACAGGGGTCGATCACGAGTTCAGAGCCATGCCTCCGTATTTCAAGGTGCGAACTACCAACGAAATTGCCGAGACCTATGTAAGCGACTTGACCAAAGGGATCGGCACCACGGGGATCAAAGCCGGCATTATCAAGGTAGCCACCGGGGAAGGAACTATCACGAAGACCGAAGGCAGGGCCGTAAGAGCGGCAGCCCGCTCCGCACTGCTTACAAACACGCCGATTGTGACTCACACGACACACGGGACAATGGGCGTCGAGCAGGCTGAAATGCTGATCGGTGAGAAGCTCTCGCCAGGCAAGTTCATGATCGGTCACTGCTGCCACTCAACCAGCCTGCCTTATTTAAGCAAAATTCTTGATACTGGCTGCTTCGTAGGGTTCGATCAAATCGGTCTTAACTACCTGCAGACCGACGACAACCGCTTAGCCATGCTAAGCAACCTCTTATCCTTGGGTTACGCGAACAAGTTATTGCTTTCGCAAGACCATATGTGCTGTATCGTTGGGGCACCCTATGAACGCGTGTCTTACATGATGGATATGATTCGGGAACACCGCCATAGCTACCTGATCCGGGAGTTCCTCCCAAGACTACGTGAGTCACAGGTTTCAGACTCCACCATCTACACCATGATGATCGACAATCCCCGCCGTCTCTACGAAAATCCGGCGCTGGCGACGGATGCGCTCGATTAGGAGATAGGAGTGGCCATGCAAATCGGAGATCTACAATTCGACATCTTAGTGGACGGCTCTATGCGACTGGACGGTGGCGCCTATTTCGGGGTGGTTCCCCGTTTGCTCTGGGAGCGTTCCATGGAGCCCGACGAGCGCAACAGAGTCACTATCGATATCAACTGCCCCTTGATCCGTGCGGGCGGCAAAAACATCTTGGTAGATACGGGCCTAGGGACCAAGCACACTGATAAGACACAGGGTC
>CAZUGG010000189.1:0-3949 GCA_964619905.1 uncultured Dehalococcoidia bacterium | reverse complement strand
TCCAGAATGTTCCGCGTCCCGTCGACGTCTGTGGTAAGAATGTCATGGTCTTTGTAAAGCGGAAGGGCCGCGGCTGTGTGGACCACAATCTGGGCTTTGGAAACAGCGGCTTCCACGACACTAGAGTTCCGGATGTCACCCTGGTGGATTTCGATCTCGTTGGCTTCCGGGTAGTCGAAAAGGGCGAAGTCAAGGGAGCTTACTTCCTGCCCCTTCGCCAGTAAGTGCCGGACGAGGTTGATGCCAAGGAAACCAGCGCCGCCGGTAACGAGGTAATGGGCCAAAGGTAACGGTTCCTATCGGAACGCGACGGCTACTACATCGCCATCTTGGGGAAGGTAATCTAGGAAGTCTTCCTTTACCTCGCCGTTGATGGTTACTGTCAGTTGCCCGCGCGTCCCGTCCGCGCATGGGTCGCCGTTGCGAAATTCCTCGCCATCAACTTGTATGCGGTCCTTAGAAATATCAAAGCCGGCCACTTCTGATCTGGCATTTTCGAAGAAGGTTCCAAGGCTGGCATTGTCTCCGGACTGGCTGGCGGTTTGGGGGTGAATGTGGATCTGACTGTCACCGTGGCTATGCAAGTCACCCGGGAAAACCGGGAGTGAGTAGGTCCGCTCTCCGCAGATATCGAAGCCTAAGTTTGCGTGCCAGTGGTCGTTCGTCGTCGCGCCGCCGCTTGTTCCTTGCAGTAGTGCAACTAGTACGATGACCGCGATGATGCCTCCTCCTCCAAGTCCCCACCAGATTAGGCTGGGGACTCGGAAAGTTGAACGAGTTTCCGGTTCGTTCGAGCGTCGGGATCTTCGGCGGCGCACTCGTCCGCCTCCTGGCCCGCGCCCTTCGGAGCTGGTTGTTGGTGTCGGGTTTATGGTCTCTTCTGTTGACGTTGGCTCAGTCTCGATTGATGACGGCGTCTTTTGGCTCTGGCTCGGGCGTCTCGTCCGGGTTTTCTTGCCTTTTCGACTGCTACTCATAGGGTGATACCTCTTACGGTGCTAACGGGGCTACGCGAACCCCGATGAGATGTCAATATCAGCGACTGGGCTGTTTAGCTTCGACATTGGATGCGAGCTGTGTCGCATCCAATATGGTTTCCTGCTCCCTGGCATGCTTCTCGTTCTTGTCGAACCACACCGAGAATGTGAAGACGAGGGCGAGCATTAGCATCATGACGCCGAGTACCCACATCATCGCTCCCCCCGCCTGCTGATCTTCGAGGGCGGTCAACCCCCAAAGCCCGATGCGTTCCTCATAGTAAGGATACAAGACGTCCCCTCTGAATGTGAGCGCAGCGCCCAAAGCGACATTTTGGAGGAGAGTCAATATAAGAATGGGTATGCGCAGTGGGTAAGGGAGCTTGGAACGCAAGGGGGCAGGATCGATGATCGTCCACCAGAGCAAGAAAGCGGTGAAGCCGAAGGAGAAGTGCTGACCAATGTGCACTAGCTCATTGCTTAAGGAGAGCTCATATGCGCCGCTGACGAAGTGCCAAGACCAGGTGCTCAGCACAAATAGTGACCAGGCGATGACTGGAAAGGTGAAAAATCCGTAAAGCCTGCGGACTGCCGGGTGCCGTACAAGAGGTTTTACGAGAAGTTGTCGGAGCTTCAACGGTAGACCAAGAAGTACAGGCGTAGTTGGGGCTCCGAGCAGAACTAGCGGCGGCCCCATCATCATTATCAGGACATGCTGAAGCATGTGGAATGTGAATAGATCGTCGGCAAGCGCATCGATCGGTGAAATAAGCGCTGCAGTGATTAGAAGTTGGCCTGTGTAAAAGGAGTAAGGGCGCCAACGCGACCAGTTCAAGGGTTTGTTTTCCCAGGTAACAAGTCCCCTTGCGTAGAGCAAGCTAGGGATTAGCACCAAGAGTAGCCATAGAGGGTCGAACCCCCAGAGAGTGAGCAGGTCCCAACCTTCGGCATCGCCCGGCGAGGAGATGTGTCCGAGGATTCCCATGCGCCTTGCTAGCTCAGTGCCTTCTTCAACTGGAACTCGTATATCCCACTACTACATGGTGGAATTGACGGTATGGACCTTGGGGTTGGCTGGAGGATTTGTCGGATCTCTCCGGTGCTCGTCAATGGACGTCCTTCTTTCGATGGATGATCTCACTCAGCTCCCGGATCTCCGACTCCGACTCTTTCTGGCGCTTCGAAAGCAGAAAAACGTAAGCGAAAATGCTGGCGATGGTAATCGCAAAGACGATGTAAACGACGGTGATCCCATTCATGTCTGCTCCTCTAATATGGTCCGCAGCTCATCGATCCTCTCCCGAGTTTTGTCCCAACGAACACGTAATACAAGGAGATAGGCAAAGAGTGAGATGAATGCAAGGGTCGCGAGCAGGAACGTAATAAACATTTCTTGAGGCATCGTGGCAGGCTCGGGGTGGATTCCGCGCCAAATGTAAACGGAGGCGAAGATGAGCGGTACATCAGCAAAGCCGATTATCCCTAGAATAGCGCCGAAGCGAGCCGCCTGATGGCGGTCTTGGGAAGCGTGTCGCAGCATGATATAGGCGACGAAGATGAGCCAAAGAACGAACGTAAACGTTAGTCGAGGCTCCCATTGCCAGAATGTTCCCCAGGTAGCCTGGCCCCAAAGGCCTCCGCTAATGATGACGAGGGTGAGGAAAAAGAAACCAAGTTCGGCGGCGGAGCGGGCCACAACGTCGTACGCCGGGTTGCGTTTCCAGAGATAAATAGCGCCACATCCCGCAACCAATAGGAAAGCGATATAGGAGGCGATTGCCATAGGCAAGTGCACGTAAAAGATCCGTTGTGGCTCTCCCTGAATGAGTTCGGTAGGAGCGTACAGTAAACCCATTCCCAGCGAGATCGCGAGGAGGGTGAATGTAGCAAGAGCGAAGAGGTCGCCCCAACTTATGTGGAAGCGCTTCATTCGATGTTTAGACAGCGCCGTTGGGCTGACCGTGCTCATCGGGTAATCCTGAACATCATCCCCAATCTTCCAGTGCGAACTCGAACATAAGAAACGAGACTATTAAGTAGACTACGTCCACCGCGATCAGGAGCTTGATCCAAGTCCAGGCTTCAGAAAGCGGCTCGCCATCGATGAGTATGCCCGTCGCGCGAACTGCTCCGATAATGAGAGGTGTCACGATTGGTAGGAGAAGGACCGGAAGCATTACTTCTTTGGCCCGGGTGTTGACGGCCATTGCCCCGAATATCGTCCCCACTGCGGCGAACCCAATCGTCGCCAGTATTATGACGCCCACCACCTCCGGTCTCAAGACCGGAACGTCGAAGAAGGAATTGTAGATTGGGAGGATTACTACCTCTGCCGCTCCAATGAATGTGAGGTTCGCGATGAACTTTGCGACGAAGATCGTACCGTGATCAGCGGGGCAGAGGAGCAGACCCTCCATTGATCCTCTCTCCCGCTCGTGGCTGAAAGTACGTCCGAGACCGAGTGTTCCCGCGAACAGGATTGCGACCCATAGAACCCCCGGAGCTACGAGGCTCACGCTATCTGTTCGCAGTTCAAACGCAAAATTGAAAACAGTGAGCGTGAGGACACCGAATACCATCATCGCTGCCACAGCATCACGGCTGCGGAGCTCAATCAGTAGATCCTTCCACAGCAATGCCCCTAGCTGTCGTAGATAGGCAGTTTTGGTGGAGCGAGGGGCCAGGTTTGTTTGGGAGCCCATCTCTCTTGCTGCGTTGTCGCTCATCGAGGTTTAATCAAGGTCCTGTAACAGATTGGTAAAGTAGCTCGAGTTCCTCGATCGTGACCTTTGGCGCCATGTCCTGGTGCGCAACATGGCCCTTGTCGAGGATTAGGTGACCTTCGCACAGTCTTAGTCCCAAGCTCAAGTTATGGGTCGCGACAACCATCGTGCGAAGTCTTCGGGACAGTGCGAGGAAGTCGTCGATGCGATTGCAGGCGTCCTGATCGAGCCCTGTATCGGGCTCGTCCA
>CAZUGG010000188.1:0-12497 GCA_964619905.1 uncultured Dehalococcoidia bacterium | reverse complement strand
GTGGCTTGGGCTACCGGTTGCTCTTTATTGGTTTTGGGGGGTTGGGGGGGGTGGGGGGGCGGGGGCAGGGGGGTGTCAGGCCCCGGAGTCGGTTTAGCTGTGGGAGGCGCTGTCGTAGAGCTAGAAGGTAGCTCTACTGGGGGACATGCCATTTTTGTACATGCCAAACCAGCATCCGTGCACATACACCGGTTGCAATAATTAGCTCCGGTATCTTTTCCAGACCATCCCGTTTGTACGACTCCTCCACCGCTCAAAGTACAAGTAGCGCCCTCTTCTGCTTCATCTGTCAACGTAGGGATTATTGATGTTGATATGACCGCAGGCTGGGGTAGTGGAGTGTTGGTGGGCTGGGGCAGTGTGGCGTTGGCGGGATGCGGCAGCGGGGTGTCTGTACTGGCGCCCGAGCCGCTGCATGCAGCCACGACGATGGCGACTGCCAATGTTGCTGCTAACGCTGTGATCTGCCTGTGGAGTGAGCGTGGCACGGAAGCCTTCTTGGCGAGTTGCAGTTAATGGGGACTAGCAGAATAGTGTGAGATCAGCCTGATACGGCTGTCTTTGATGACTGAATGTGCATGATCTCGCGCGCCTCCCCAGGGGTGGCGATGTCTCGGCCCATCGAATTGGAGACCTCGACAATTTGCTTTACCTGTTCTGCACTATTCAGGCTCTCACATGCATAAGTTAGGTTGTCGCCGATGCCGGTGCGGGGCGATCCGTAGCTTCCGGTGCCGCCGAAGCCTTGTTGTAACGACCAGACTGCATCCCCGACGCGCAAATGTTCAGTGCCATCTGGCTCGATGGTGAAGGTCGGCGCTCGATCCAGATATGACGGGTCAATATAATGCGACCAAAGGTCTGGTGGCTCCAGAACATGCCCGTCCGAATCGATAACGCTATAGGTGCGGCTCATACGCCGCCACGATATCAGCTTCGCAGTACCCAAACCACCTGTGGGTCTGGCACTTAGCCGCCTCCTGCGTCTGCCATGGAGAGGTGTGCCCGTGTTTGGTGCAGGCTTGCTCCTCACCCTATCCCACCGCATACTCCCCACCGTCGCTTAGCAGTTGAACGGGGGAGATGATGGACTTCGGTAGGGGACTGATCTCGGCTGACTCTCATGTCGAGGAGCCCGAGGATCTATGGCTGAAGCGTCTCCCTGAACATTTGCGTGACCGGGCTCCTCGCTACGAGTATGGCGAGGATGGTATGCAACGGCTGGTTGTTGAAGGTAATCGTCTAGGTTGGAGCAAGCGGACAAAGGAAGACCGTCATCGGCGAGCCGCCGCCATCGACCCAAGCGAACGCCTCAAGAACATGGATGTCGACGCTATCTACGGTGAAGTGCTGTACCCAAGCGTCGGCCTACACATGTGGAAGATCGACGATGCAGAGCTAGGCACCGCCTGTATGCAGGTCTACAACGACTACGTTGCCGAGACTTATGGGCAGACGTCGGACCGGTTTCGCCCACCCGCGATGATTCCGATGTATACCCCGGAAGGTGCCGTAAATGAGATGCACCGTATTTCCAAAGCGGGAATAAAGGCAGCAATGATTCCTCTCAAGGTCGAACATTTGTCATACAACTACCCCGACTACGACAAAGTATGGGCTGCCGCAGTAGAACTTCATATGCCGATGAGTTTTCATAACGGCACCGGTTACGACATGATCTTTCACCGAGGCCCTGGCTCTGGGGTGGCCAACTACGCTACTTCCTGTAGCAATGCCCTGCAGACTCATGCCCTGCTCGTAATGTCCGGTGCCATGGAGCGATTCCCCGACGCCCACTGGACGGCGGTAGAGTGCGGTGGTGGTTGGATGGCTTGGTTGATGAATGTCTTGGACGAAGGCTTTACCGACCTGAACTATATGGCTAGCGTGAAGCTCAAGGAATTGCCGAGTTTTTACCTGAAGCGGCAGGCCCACGCTACTTTTCAAGACGACCCCGTTGCCGTGAAGAATCGAGACTTCACCGGTAACTTCGCCTTACTTTGGGGTAACGACTACCCCCACGATGAAGGGACTTGGCCACACTCACGAGATGCCATAGAGCGCCAGATGGTCGGAGTGCCCGAACAGGATATTCGCGATATTGTTAGCAACAACGCCGCCCGCATATGGGGCTTCTGATATCTTGCTAAAAGACATCAAACGCCGCCGAGCTCTTTCCGGGGCGGAACATAAGGTTGCGAATTAGGGCTGGGTTCCCCGTGCTCAGATACAACGGCCCTGAATCCTACCCGGCGTTTTACTGCGGAGCCTTTTTCGACGAGGGCCGGAACTTGTAGAGAGTTATCTCGTCGGAGGCGTCCACGAACACCACTTCAACTGGCATGTCTACGGACAGGTCCTTGGGTTCGCAGCTGGTTATGCTTGTCAACATGCGCGGTCCTTCCTCGAGCTCGACAACGGCAACGGAGTACGGAACGTCGTTCATGAACTCGGGGACTTGAGGTCGGTAAATTGTCGTGTGGGTGTAGACCTTGCCGCGGCCACTCATCGCGACCCACGCATAGTCTACGGAGTAGCACTTGCGGCACGCCCACTGAGGAGTCCACCGCAGCGCGTCACACTGGGCACATTTTTGGATAAGGAGTTCGTGTCGCTTAGTCCCTTCCCAAAAAGGTTTTGATAAAGCTGTTGGCTTGGGTAGTGGTTTGTTGTACGTCATCGCTAGTCCTTTGCCAAAAGCGCGAAAGAGTGGCGTCCGGTGATCGGTCCGCATGCGGCTGCGATTTTTGGGTTGCGTATCTTGCGGCAGAGGTTTCGGTCATAGGTGTGTAAGCCCTTTTGCCACTGGGGACAGAGGTCCTTCACCTCATTTCGCATCTGACGGACAGCTTCAATAATCTTGAAGTTGTAGGGGTTGCCAGGATGGCTGTAGGACTGGTTCCCGCCGTCGGGGCAGATCGGGAAGGGGTCGTCCAGCCCTACGTTCTCTACGACGAAGGGGCCGCCCTCACCAATCTCACAGAAACCGAGCGCCTCGTATTGCATGATTATTCCGCTAGCAAAGTGGTCGTAGACCATTACCAAATCCACTTCATGGGGAGCGACGCCGGCTCGGTCAAAGCCTTGCAGCATATGATTCCGGCTGTTGAGCATTTCTAGAGTCGGCACTTCGAAGTAAGCCTTATAGCGGCTTTCCATGGCGCCCGATAGTACCCAGACTGGTTTATGTCTGCAATTTTTGGCGCGCTCCGCCGAAGTGACGACAACGCAGTTGCCGCCGTCGTTGACGATTGAGCACATTAGAAGTGTAAAAGGGTCGGCGACCATTCTTGCGTCAAGGACGTCGGCCGTGGTGTATGGCCCACGGTTGAACATTACGGCGTCGGGGTTCATATGGCCGTTGTTGCGAATTGTGGCGCACCCGTGAGCTATCTCCTCTGGCTTCGTACCATACTCGTGCATATGGCGGCGCATTTGCATTGCCATTTGCCCAGGGGTAATCGACCCTGTCCATTCTGTGAACTCGTAGTCGGGTCTTGTCCAGTCGACCACGCTGCCGTCGGCCGTGGCTCGAGAGTTCCCTGAGCCTAAAATTGCTACCTCGCACAGGCCGTCGCGGATCGATGCCGCAGCCTGTAGAAGAGCCATTGACACTGACGTCGGTGTGACGATGTTCAGAGGTTTCCCTAGCTGGTAGGAAACATTGCCGTCAGTGGCGCCCAAAACGTTGCCCAGGGGAAAGGTGAAGCCAAAGTAAGCGTCGACGTCGTTCATGGTAAGACCTGCGTCTTCAAGGCCCCCCAGAATTGCTTCCATGCTGATCTCATGGGAGGCGCGCTGCGATACCCGCTCTTGCTCTGTTGCGTAAACCCCGACGATCGCTACGTCCCTAGGCTTAGGCATGAAATCCCTCCGGCTCCCTCAAACTAATTGAAGAACGGGCCTCAACTGGGGTACACACGACTACCAGACGCAACTCTGCGTGTCGACGGCGAAGTCAGTTTTCATAGGTGTGGGTTCGATATTGGTAACCGGAATCTGGACTGGTCCTCTCTCTCTAGAAGGAAGTAGGACGGTCCCACGTCCAGGAGAGGAAATTTCACCTCTCTGGTTTTCACACCAAACGTCTAACTCCACCAAGTTGAGGTTGCCTTCCTGACGCTTCTCGGTAACTTTGCCCCTCACCCAGGTTGTATCACCGTGGTAGTTGAACTTGCGAGCTTCGTCTGACTCCTTCCACACGAAACCGTCGTCACCAACCCAGTTTGTTAGGTAGTGCATGATCCACGACGTACGGACGTTTCCATAGTCATATGCACGTGGGTTGCCCACCTTTTTGGCTCGGACATCGTCCCAATGCACCCTTTGAGCCGGTGACCAGAATCCATCTTCCGTCTTGGTGTAGAACGCAGGGATTCGTTTGCGGTTCAGATAGTCGAGGCGGTATGCGGAGACACGAAAGATGCCAAATCCGATCCCCATATGCCACAGGACCATGTCCTTGGTTTCAAGGGGTCCCTTGACCATTGTTGGCATGTCCATCGTAGGTTCGACATCCTCCCAATAGAGGGTGTCTGCGCCGCGTCGGTACTCGTTCTCGTAGGCTTCATCGATCTTACCGAGGTATTCGTCATCATAGTGGGTCGGTTCATAGGCTTTGGTGTACTTGCCGGTTTTTTCTGATGCCTCGCGTTCTACGTGGAAGAAATAGAACCGGCGGATTGCGACCATTTCGTCACGCTGGTTTATGTACTCCTTCCGGTGGTGCACTATCACCGCCTTGCCGCCGCCGAACTCGCTTCGTTTTTCCTCGACGTCTTCGATAAAGTAGTTCATCCGGATCTGATCGCCGCACTGGATGGGGCGGACCCACTCGTAATTTCCGCCCGACAGGTAGTTAGGCACACCTCTGAGAGCTCCCGCTCCCGCCTTGCGTACCTCTTTCGGGATTGGTGGCACTGTAGTGCTCTCCAGTGTGATGATGTACTGAGGCGGCGCTATCACTCCTTTCCATCGAGTCCCCTCCGCATATTCCTCGTTGCAGAACAGAGGATTGTCATCGCCGTAACAATTGGCAAAGTGGCGAATCGTGTCCTTGTGCGCCTCGTGGTTAAAAGGCGGGGCGTCGGGGATCAAAACCCCGATCCGATTTCTGTAGCGCTGAATGCCGTCGGGAGTTATCTTCCCCTTCATCTCGGCGTCGTCGCGCTCGGACATAACAACCTCCTAGGTTCGCGAGACCGGCATCGAATTAAATGCCATCGATGATAGCCGCCCTTGCGTAAGAAGAGCACTTGTTGGGTTGGGTCCACTTCCCCGTGGATGGTAGGTGCGACTAGGGTTCGCGTCCAGACAGGGCAATGAACTTATCCTGCGCGCTTGCTGAGTCAGGCACTTCGATGATTGCCGCGAAATTTTCACTCGGGCCGTCTTTGACCATCCCTTTCAGGATAGGTTGCATGAAGTCGACGACCCCGGAATCGAGATTTGTGTTCTGTCCGGTCGCCTTTGCAAGGTCCCAGGTATGTAGGGCTAGGTCCATAATCGCGATTCCCACCATGCGGCTCGTGGGAGCCTCGCCTTGTCGGCTCTGTACGAGCTTCTCCATTCCGCCGGGGGCAGATGCAGCCTTGACGATGGCCGACGCTGCCCTGTCGATTTGGTCGGTTGTTGACCCCTCATCTCCGATGTCGGCGCCTGCAATCATTCCTGCCAGAGCCTTCTGCGCTCCGGCTATATGATCGAGCAGTTGCTTGACATCCCACTCGGAGCAGGGGGTTGGGTCTTGCATCCGGTCTGATCCGACAGTGGTCAGAACTTTCTTAGCATGAGAGACCGTCGTTTGGTACAGCTTGATTGGGTCAGTGGGCATCGGGCACCTCCTGAGTTTGGAGCAACTGAAGCGCAGGATACGCCGAAACCCATTTACCCCGCTAGGGTTTGCATGTTTGTCTGAGATCTAAAGACCGTAGACTCAGATCCACATCCGGGGTTGGGCGTGTCCCAACTGGCGTTTGCCATAAGGCAGCCTATGTTGGGGCAGGATAAGTTTGTATCTGGATCAGTCAATCTGCACGATCGATCAACCTGTGAGTTCCCGATTCGAGGCCGTGGGCCCATGCTATAATCCCGCAGATTCAGCCCCGACTCACTCTGTAAGAGGCTTTCGGATGGGTGAAATTACCGGCCATGAGTTAGTTGCAAGATCGCTCAAGAACGAAGGGGTCGAGGCCGTCTTCTATCTCATGGGCGCTCCGATCATCGAGAGTGTTGCAGAGAGTGAAAAGATTGGCATCAAGGCCTACTACTTTAGGCATGAGCAGGCCGCTGCGATGGCTGCACATTCCTACGCTCGAACCACAGGGAAAACGGGGGTGTGTGTTACGACCTCCGGTCCCGGAACCCTCAATGCGGCTACTGGCCTCTCCAACGCAAACTCTGATGCGTGTCCGGTCCTATGTATCGGTGGGTCGCGGCAACGTTCCGAAAGTAAGTTAGGGGCTTTTCAGGAGATGGACCAGGTGCCTGTCATGGCGCCATTCACCAAGCAATCCTTCGCGGCTGACCATACTTACCGCATTCCCGAGTACCTGAGTTATGGTTTCCGGCATGCTCAGGACGGCTGCAAAGGGGCGGTCTATGTCGACTTTCCTGCGGATACCCTCGGGGGAAGAGTCGAAAGTGAGAAGGTTTATTTCCCGGAACGTTACCGGGTGAGCGCTAAGCCAATGGCACATCCGTTGGAAATTGAGCGCGCCACGAAGGTACTTCAGCAGGCATCCAGACCGATAGTGGTCACAGGTAGCGGCATTTTGTGGTCCGAGGCTTGGGGCGATTTGCGCAAATTCATTGATGAGACTGGTATACCCTTCTTCACTACTCCACAAGGTAGAGGTGTCATTCCGGAGGACCATGACCTCTCTTTCAATGGTGCCAAAAGCCTCGCCTTTCGGGAGGCGGATGCCGTGCTCGCCGTTGGGGTTCGAGGCAACTCGATGCTTTTCCATTTCCGGCCGCCTCAATTTAATCAAGCCGCAAAGTTCGTAGAGGTGAACATCGATGGGTCGGAACGCGGGCACAATCGCCCCGTTGAGGTTGGTATCCAAGGAGATGCGGGTGTGGTTTTGCAGCAGCTGACCGACGCCGCTGGAGGCCTTGTTAAGATCGATCCTCGTGGTGCATGGATCGAGAAGCTCCGCGCGAAGGATGCTGCTGCACATGAACGGAGCGAAGCCCAGGTTAACTCCGAAGAGAATCCCATCCACCCCGCACGGTTGTGCAAAGAATTACGTGAGGCGATGGGACGTGACTCTATCCTGATCGAGGATGCCCACGAACTTATGGGGTTTGCACGCCACAACATTCCGTCGTACGGCCCACGCCAACGGATGAACGCAGGTCCCCAGGGCTGCATGGGCGTCGGGGTGCCCTTTGGTATAGGTGCCAAAGTCGGAGCTCCCGAGAAACGGGTTGTTGTTCTTTGTGGGGATGGTGCCTTTGGTTGGAACGGCATGGAAATGGAGACTGCGGTCCGGCACAAACTGCCGATTAAGGTCATCATTGGTAACAACGGGGGTTTTACTGCCACAGGTGGCGGATACGGTACAGTGGGTCGAGACCTGGGCTGGCATCGATACGACTCGATGATGGAGTCGATTGGAGTCTACGGCGAATGGGTTGAAGAGGCGGAAGAAATTCGTTCGGCGATCGAGAGAGCGTTTGATCACGATGGCCCTGCGATCGTCAATGTTCGTACTGACCAGTTCGCACGCTCGGGTTCTGTCGTTGGGTTCGACAGCGCTTAGGTTCAAGAAGGCCTATGCCCATTAACCTTCGGCTTGGCGCTATGTACCCTGTCGTCGACTTGGGCTGTGGTCCCGAGGCCGTTCGTGAGTGGGCCGTTGCAGCGGAGGACATGGGTTTTTGTGATCTATGGTATTCAGAACATGTTCTTGGAGCTGATATTAGTGTCAGGCCAGACTGGAAGCCGATGTTGGGGAATCCGCCACCCTACTCACATAAGGATGCGTTTGGTGACCCGTTCACTCTGTTCGGTTTCCTTGCAGCACATACGGAGCAGGTGACGTTGGGCACAAACATCATGGTGATGGGGATGCGGCAAACGCCTCTTTTCGCCAAACAGGCAGCGCTTGCCGATGTTCTTACAGGTGGTCGGCTCCTCATTGGGACGGGTAGTGGGTGGAACGACGTTGAGTATGAAGCGATGGGAGTGGACTGGAAGAGTCGAGGACGCCGTGTCGAAGAGCAGATCGACGTGGCACGCAAGTTGTGGACCGAGGAGGTTGTCACCTACCACGGGAAGTGGCATAAAATCAACGCTGCTGGACTCAATCCCCTACCTATCCAACGTCCGATCCCTATTTGGATCGGAGGAGGTGCCGACGTAGTAGTCAAACGGGCTGGGCGCTTGGCCGATGGCTTTTTACCAGCGTTCGGCTCCCCCAGCCCTGCGGCGGCTGCAAAACTAGACATGATGCGACAAGCCGCAGAAGAGGCGGGACGAGATCCATCCAAAATCGAGGTTGGCGTGAGTGTAAACTTCGCAGGTAACACTCTAAGAGATATGCTCGAGTTCGCTGAGAAGTGGGAAGAGATTGGTGCCACTCGGCTGATCGTTCGGTCAGTGGGTGCCGGATTCAAGAATGTTAACGACCATCTGGAAGCTATCCGCAGGTTCATCGAGGCCACTAGTAAGTAGCCGAGATTCGTCTAATCCTAATAATTGAGAGCGACTATCATCGAATGAATTTTCACAGCTTCGTTTATTGTACTATCGGCACTCGTCCTCAGATTGAAGCGGGTATGGCGGGTAAGAAGCCCGAGCTATATCAAAATATGCTCGAGGAGATCGGCGAGTACGCTCGCTACTGCGACGACATTGGCTTCACTGGCTTCGGCCATCCCGAGCATCATCTTGAAATTGAAGGTTTAGAAGTCGCAAACGAGCCCGGTTTGCTTAGCATGTTCATCGGCATGCAGACGAAGAAGCTTCGCGTCGACCTCTTCGGATACGCGCTTCCCGGCCACAACCCACTACGTGTGGCGGAGCATGTTGCAACTCTGGACCACATGCTTAAGGGTCGTCTCAACGTGGCCTTTGTGCGTGGGTATCAGGAACGCTGGCTGCGCTGCCTCGCGACGAAGCCCGGTCTCACTGGAGTTGGTCCATGGAACAAGAAAGATCCCGCGGATGTGATAAACCGGGAATATTACGAAGAGAGCATCGCCGTTATTAAGAAGGCGTGGGCGAACGATACGTTTTCCCACAAAGGTAAGTACTGGAACTTCCCACCTGAAAATCTTGTTAACCCACATGAGCAACCGACTTATCTGAAATACGGTCAGGGTGTTGACGAGGACTACACCATTCGGGAAGTGGGGATTGCTCCCAAGACCTATCAGCAGCCGCATCCCCCTCTCTACAGTGGTTTTACTGCGAGCATGACGACGGCTCTCTATTGGGCGAAGGAGGGCGGTAAGCCGGTTGTTCTAGGAGACAATCTAGAGTTCTGTAAAACGATCTGGAATGCTTATCGTCAAGAGGCGGAACGCCACGGTCGCGAAATCCCCTATGGGGAGGAGGCTGCCTGGGGAGGTTATCTCATCCTTGCCGACACTGACGAAGAGGCTCAAGAGTGGGCGAAGGATGCGTACTGGATGTGGGACAATTGGGCCTTGGGTTTCGGGATGCCTTATCCGGCCATGATAATAGGCGGACCTGAGACGGTGAAACGACGAATTCGTGAGGCAAGAGAAGCCGTCCCCTTTAACGAGTGCTTCTTCCTGCTGGGGCAAGGCATTCTAGGTCGGGACAAAGTGATGAAAACACTGGACCTTTTCGCCAACAAGGTGATGCCCGAGTTCGTTGATATGTAGTGCTTGATTAACTAGGCTTGGAGCCAGGCCCAAGAGCATGCTCTACGAACTTGTGGGGTCAAGGCATAACCGTCCCCGCGTTGACGTGTGTGGTCATGCCGGTGACGTGGTCCGTGTTCGGCCCGCAAAAGTAAAGCAGGGCCTGGGCGATCTCATCCTCTGTAGCTAGGCGGTAGGGCTGAATTACCGCCCCCGCTCTGATTTGTTCGTCGACCTGATCCTGTAACTTTCCATAGAGGTCTTGTGTCATGGGGCTAAGTACCATACCAGGAGCGACGTTATTAACCGTGACGCCGTACTCTCCGAATTCGGCCGCCATCACACGGGACATCCCCGTCATTGCGGCTTTCGCTGCACCGTAAGCGGCGGTTCCTGGCCGACCCCGCCAGCCGGCGCGGGACGTAATGTTCACAATGCGACCGTACCGTTGCTCCATCATCTTCGGGAGCACGGCTTGTGACGCGAACATCATGCTCTTGAGATGTGATGCCAGTACCTCGTCCAGCATCTCGCCCGTATGTTCTAGAAACGAAGCTCCGCCGGCCAGACCCGCCGCGTTGATGAGGAAGTCGATTTTCCCAAAACGGTCGTTAGCTGCTGCCACGATACGATCCACTTGGTTCTTGTTAGTGGTGTCAGTTCCCATTGCTATGGCCTCACGGCCTAGCTTCTCTATCTCGGAGGCGACTTTACCTGCGTTGTCCGCATTGATGTCAGCCGTCACGATGTTGGCGCCTTCTTTTGCCGCCATCAAGCTAGTGGCGCGGCCGATGCCGCCGCCGCCGCCGGTGATCATTAGGACGCGGCCTTCGTAGAGCATAGCGGACCCCTTCTAGGAGTGGCGATGTTTAGCCTCTGCGCAGGATAGCAAGGGGGTAGCAGAAGGCAAATGGGGCTAACCCAACCTGTGTTTCGCATCCGATGGCGTGAACACGCGGACGTTAGGTGTATTTACCGAGGTTGTGGTACATGCGCTCCGGAACCACTAGCACGCCGTGGCGGCCCTTCTCTAGCATGGCGCGGTCGTAGTCATCCCAATCGGGGTGTTCCTTTCTTGCAGCGGCTCTATAAATCTCGCGGAGAACCTTCCGCAATTGCTGTGCATCCGATTCGCCTGGCGCGTAGACCTCGGCGCGGCCTTCCAGCGTGACGTAAGTTCTTCCGTTGGGGCTCATGACGAGGAAAGAGCACCTTGAATCCCGTTTCAAGTTAAATAGTTTCACAAGGCCCTCGTTGGAGGTGAAGGCGGGTGTGCCCTGGTACAAGCCGTGAGTCACAACAGTCAGATGCGCTGCTCTATTTTTGCCGAATGTTGAGATAACCCCATGCCGGTGCTCGGCGATGAATTCCTGGACTTGTTGGCTGAGTACGAGGGTCATAGGAGGCCCCTGTCCTTGACGAGGTCCTCGGCTATCACTACCTCTCCGGTGTAGGACATGGGGTCGTGCGTAATCAAGTAAAGTGCAGCCTTGGTTGGTACTTCAACTGGGTGAGCGTTCTTCGCGTCCATCCCTATCCCCGCGGCGGCTATTTCGGTGATCTCGGTTCGCGTGAAACCCGGGTCCAGAGCGATTACCGGGATGTTGGCGTCCCGGTAATCATGTGCCATACCAAGGGTCATGCGGTTAAGTGCGGCCTTGCTGGTGCCGTAACCTAGCCCAGACACGGCTTCTGTAGCGGCTCCAGAAGTTACGTTCATGATCAACCCACCGCCGCGATCTTTCATGCCCGTCGCGAATGCCTGAGATAGGAGGAAAGGCGCTGTTACGTTGAGGGCCAGTTGCAGATCCCAACTCTTCAGTGAGAGTTCCCAGCTCGAATGGTATGCTGCCTTGCCGAAGAATGCTGCGTTGTTGATCAAGATGTCGCAGTGTCCAAACTTCCGGCCCACAGTTGTCACCAGCGTTTCGATATCTTCCCGGTGGGTAAGGTCGGCCTGTATCGAGAAAGTTCGTCTTCCCAGGGCCTCGATTTCTTTGGCAGTCGCCCCAATCGTGCCGGGTATCCAGTCCTTCTCTTCAACGGTGCGAGCTGTAACCACGACGTCTGCACCCAGTTTCGCTAAGGCTATGGCAATGGCCTTACCAATGCCGCGGCTGCTGCCGGTTACGACAGCCACCTTATTCTCCAGATTTGTGAGTTGGGACATGATTGCTCCCCTATTGCTTGTCTTGATCGAGCCCGCCGTGGAACTGTAACGCGAGATATGGGTCGGGGCAAAGACTAGGCGCAACGGTTGCTGACACTGGAAATGCGAACCGTACACGTATCGGACTCGGAGGGGAGATGCGGTTCCGAGGGCTTTTTTGTTAGATGATGCCGGTGTCTCTCCAGCTAGCTAACTGTTCCTGAGAGTATCCGATACTGGACAGGTACTCCATTGTGTGCTCTCCAAGTGCGGGCGTATGTTGGTAGACCGTGTAGTGTTCCCCAGGCACCTTGATGGGGTTGCCTACCATCAGGATGTCCCCTGCTGTTGGGTGATGCTGTACCACGACGGCCTCACGATGCTTCAGATGAGGATCTGTCACCAGGTCGGGGACGAGATTTGCGGGTGCGATGACGCAATCATGGTCTCGTGCGATCGTCATCCACTCATCGAGGGTCTTGGAGCTAAAGATCTGCTGCAATTCTGCCCG